>DAOUWQ010000075.1 GCA_030667035.1 Candidatus Heimdallarchaeota archaeon
TTGAGCAAATTTACAATAGATTCAGGTATTGTGTAATTCAGAAAGAAGCAGGAAATAAGCACATAATTATCGGATTTGAATTTAAAGATACTAAAGAGAAATTTGCTATGGAATTACGACATAGTATAATTGAGTATCATGATGAAATCCCCAAAGAACGTGATGCTGTACTAGTTATGAGTAGAGACTTGTTGAATAAGATAATGGCAAGACAAGAAACTTTTGTAGGAGCAATTCTCAAAAGAAAAATAACAATCAAAGGTAAAAAGAAGAAATTGTTAGAATTTTTCAAATGTCTGGATTTAGAAATAAAACCAATTTATATGTCAATGAAATAGAAAGAAAACATTAATCATTTTATCATGAAAATTCATGGTAAAATTAATGGTGTTTTAGTTGCTGAAGAATATTTATGAACATCAGCAATAATTATTACTTGTAAATCAAGGAAAGCACTTATTTCTCTTTTAGATTTGGTGAAAGCAATTGAATATTATGAACAAGCCCTGCAGATTGAATCAGGATTTGTATTAGCTCAAATAAATCTAAATAATGCTCAAGAAGAATTGAAAGAAAAGTCGGTTGGCGATAAGAAATGACGAAAAAAGTTAAACCTGGAATGAGTGCGCTGGAAATTGCTACCCTCCATTATGAATTACTTTTGGAAGGCAAAAAAGAAGAATGGATTAAAACAATCAAACAAGCGAAACAATCAACCGTTAATTCACGTGGTCATGGACCATTTTATTGGTGGAAAACAGGTCAAAGGTACAAAGAACAATATGGTTACTCTTATACTTTCAAGCATAAAGATGAGAGACAAAGTTCCGAGAAACACATCAAATTGTTTTTCCATCGTCTTAACAGAGAAGGAAAACCACAAGGTCAAGTACCCATTCATATTATAGTTGATGAAGATGGTGAATGGCGAGTAGATGTGAGCAGTTGGTAAAGCTCAACCTTAAGAAACTACTTTTTTTTCTTAAATGGTACTATTACTTGGTTCATTGCATTTTTAGCAGTTGACGGGCAATAACTTTATGTTTATACATATTCTTTTGATAAATAGAAAGTAAACTTAGCTTAGATACTAAATTTTTGGTGATAAAAATGGTTAGCTGTCCATTCAATAAAGGTGATACAATTACCTTACAACAACAATATGTCATTGTATCTCTATTAGAAGAAACTCAGAAATATTGGTTACTTGAAGGAACACAGATTCCTACTCAAATGACTGTAATGATTAAGATTTATATCAATGATAAATTCTCATCCATAACTGAAGCTGAAAAAGCTTGGAAAAAGGAAATTAATGTTTTACAATCGAAAGCAGGAATTACTGATTTACCAGTACAATATATCGAATCTGGGTCTATAGTGATTTCCGGGGAAAAACTATTCTTCATTGTTCTCAATTATATAGAGGAATCAGAACAATTAGCTGAAACAGCAGAAGAACAAGAGATAGAATTTGAGGAGGATGAAGCTCTATCAGAAACTCATTCTATTGATGGAATAGAATTTACAATCAAAGCAGAAGAATTGGAAAAGGAAAAAATTCCTCAAACAGCAACATCATTGTCTAGAGATGTTGATGATTTTAAACCAGAAAAGAAAATTGCAAGTAAACCTTCTGCACCAAAACGAAGTAAAAGAAAAGATGCAGTTAGTGAATTTAAAGAAATACCTGAAGAACCCAAAGGAATTTCCTTTGTAGATGAGAAGGATTACTTGAAGCATATCTCAATGGAATATTTCGATCGAATGAATCCCCAAAATTACTATCCACTCACACTTGATATCGCAGATTTATTACAAGATGAAAAAGCTCCTATTATTAATCCTTTAACAGGAGAGCGAAAAATTCAAACACAATCACAATTAGATGCGAAATTAAAAAATCCAATTGTTAAAGTTCGACCCATTCTACCTGGATGCAATGTTGTTCCTCGAGAGATTGAAACTGATTTCAACAAAGCAAGTGATAAAGTGACATTCTATGTTACCCCATTTGTGAAAGGAGAAATAATTGGACAAATTTCATTCATTAGTGAAGGAAAGGTCTTTCATACGACTAAATTTGATGCAAAAGTTGTAGATCCTAATTATGTCCGAGTGGTAGCATTCCTTGGAATACTTGCTAGCTTTGTGCCGAAAATACTTAGTTTACTGGGAATGGATCTAGGCTTAGATACAACCATAGATATTCTTGCATCCTCTTCAATCGCAGTTATTGGTGGTATGAATATTGCTAGTATAATTGCAATTGGTGGAATTATTCCTGTCATAATTGCAAGTGTTTTAATCCGTAAAAGATTGAAACCTAAATCTACAAGAGTACAATATAGACTTGCTGATTTTCGATTGAAGGGTCTTAAACTTCCCACAACATCATGACCTTGTATAATATTAAATTAAACAAGATAATAGAAACTCATCGATTTAAATCGATGATGAATTTCTTTTTTTACCACAAGGTTTTCTAATCTATGTTAAATAGTAATTAATGATTCTCTATTTTATCTAGAAGATTGGATTTGTTAAATTCATAAATTAATTTCGTTTTTAGTGGTTTGTGTTTTAGAACAGCATTTATCCTTTGCATAAAGACATTACTTGCTGCACTCCCTGTTTCCCAAAATTCTACTTTTGTATTGTTTTTCAAATGCTGAAGTAGTTTATATTTCATAGTTAAACCTAAATTATTTCCACGATATTCTTCCAATACTCCAGTATCATGTTGAAAGCCAACATTTGGTTGATATTCATTTACTCGAGTCATTGTATATCCTGCAAATTTGGCAGATTCAATATGAATTGCTAAAACAGTGAAAAATTGATCTCCTCTGTTAATTCTATAACTGAATGACTCCATTAGTCGTTCTGATGTCATTGTTATTCCTTCTGATGATTGATCTTCTACAGGAGTAGCATTCCAATTTCGTTCGATCATTTTAACAAAATCCGGATTGGTTGATAGAGCTAATAATTCTCTTGTATCTACAAACTTAGTGCTGAATCCTTTTTTGTGAGCCTCTTCAGCAGATTTCCTAACTTTCTGCTTAACTTCTTCATCAGTAAAATCTGAGAGTTTGGATGCAATAGTTAGCTCAGTAAAAACTAAATTACCATCAAGCTGCTTGAGAAATTTTTCTCCGTCAGTTCCTTCGAAAGCCATTATTGTTTGAATAGTTACTTGGGCATCAATCTCTTTGAGAAGGAAATTAAGTACCTTAGACCCAATTTTTTTTCTTCTAAACTGCTTTTTAACAAAAATTCTTATTGATCCTTTATCCAAATTTTCAAATTTTATTTGCCAATAACAATACCCAAAACCAATCATCTCAGTATTATGAAAAACTAGAACCCAATATTCTTTGAATTCAGATGGTATAGTTGCTTTGAATGTGTTTCCTACAAAAGCTCGTTCAATTGTATAGACATTAGTCTCTTTCTCGTATTCGTGCAATAATCCAATTAACGCATCTCTATTTTGAGCTGGTATACTATCCTTAAGAAAACCTAGTAATGTAATTTCAACCAATATATTCACCAAAGCAATTAGCGAATGGAATTATATCTTAACTGAATCAAAAAAAGATTTAATACTTTATCGTATTCTATTCATTTATGTATATCCCGTCCTCAAAGAATATGAGCATATGCTTCTACTGCCAAGATTTTCAAAAGGAAGAAAAAGACTATCCTTTAAGAAAAGGAAAATATAGTGCAGAAGGATTAGTCCATCGTTGTATTTGGCATGCCAAATTTCAATGTTCTGAATGTAACAGTTTTTTTCATTTCAGCTTTCTTTATTGGTGCCCAACAACAAACAAAGTCGTATGTGGTAAATGCAACAAACCAACATTCTACCCGGTAAAATTTTGGAATAAAACATACGCATATGCTTTCGAATGTGAAGATTGTGACCAAACACACTACGATCTTCTGTATACCGAATACATGGGCAATCACCCATGGCAAGTCAACAAAGGGAAATTGTTCAATGAGGAAAATCCACTAAATTCTATTATCAACACTCGTTTTCCTTGGGATCCAATTTGGAAGCCAGCTAAGGAAAGAAAAGGAACTGAAATAACAATTGAAGAAGCACTGAAAATAAAAAATTTGGTGCATTCTGTTTGGAAAGAAATGGGGAACGTAAATTTACATTCAGAAATTCTGCAAGATGATCAAGTAAATCTTTCTGATACTAAAACAAGATGGGAAAAGACAAGTCAGAACTGGCTGAAGAATCTAGATAATATTGAAGAGGATAAGGGAGATGCAAGTAGGGAATTCATTATTGATCCTGCTTTATGGAAACAATTAGGTGATGTAAAGGGGCTAACAATATTAGATGCAGGGTGTGGGAATGGTTATCTTTCACGCCTACTAGCAAAGAAAGGAGCCAATGTTGTTGGCATTGATTTCTCGAGACATTTCATTGGGTTCTGTAAGAAAAAAGAGAAAGAGGAACCATTAGGGTGTAACTATTACAAAGGATCTTTAACGGATATGTCGTTCATAGAATCCGAAACTTTTGATATTGTTGTTTCAAATGTAGTTATGGTTGATGTGCAAGATTATCAAAGTGCGTTTGAAGAAATAAATAGAGTTTTGAAACCTAAAGGAAGATTCGTTTGGTCAAATCTCCACCCAATATTTGGAAGCTTCAATCAATACTTTTACCGATTACCATTTGATACACCTAGAAATGAGGAACGACTATTTTCAATGATAGATAGATACTTCGATTCCGGAGCAATATTAGTGTCATGGGGTAACATTAAACCTATTTGGCAATTTCATCGAACGCTCCAAGAATATACTCAAGCATTAAATAAAGCAGGTTTTCTCATTCGAGAATTAATCGAACCAAAACCATCCTTAGAAGATATTAGAAAACATCCACGAGCGATAGCCTTTGATGCAGATAGAATTCCTTTCTTCATCATTTATGATTGTGTGAAAGATTGAAAGATTGAAAAATCAATAATTTAATCACCTTAGCTATCTGAAAAACACCAATTTCTTCGATTTGGACGGTAAAGTAATGATTATAAAATACTAAACGATATTTTGTAGTAGTCGAGGAGTATCTACTTGAATAAAGAGAAGCAGAAAAAAAATCTCAAGAAATCTTATGATGTCACTAAGGATTCAGAGATTATTCAGAAAAAAATAGAAGATGCTCTAAAGGATAGTGAGGAGCGGTATAGGGTACTTTTTGATGCAACTTTTGAAGCTATTTTCATATCAATAAAAGGAAAATGTATTGATGCGAATCAATTGGCATCAGAAATGTTTGGTTATACCCATGATGAGTTGATAGGAATCTTTGGCACAGATGTTATAGCTCCAGAATATAAGGAGATAGTGAAAAACAATATGCTTTCTGGTTTAGAAAAAATATATGAAGCAGTTGGCCAGAGAAAGGACGGGAGTACATTTCCTGTGCAAATTCAAGGACGTATGATGGATTATAAAGACCAAAGAGTACGTGTTACTGCTGTTCGCGAAATTACTGATTATAAGGAAGCACAAAAGTCCTTACAAGATAGTGAGGAATTATATAGATCAATTGTAGAAAATTCTTTAGAAGGTCATATAATTTTAAACGACAAATTTCAGTTTCTGTATATCAATAAAGAATTTACAAGAATAATGGGATGGTCATCAGAAGAAATAATTGGACAAGATTTCAGAGAATTTGTTACAGAAGAAAGTATGAACTTGGTTGTTGATAGATATTTAAAAAGACAAAAAGGAGAAGACATTCCGAATAGATATGAAATCTCTGTAATAAGAAAAAATGGTGAAAAAAGGAATGTTTTACTTAGTTCAAGTGTTATCAAAGATTCAGATGGAAGGGTTAAGACAGTTGCCTTAATACTCGATATTACAGACCATAATAGAACACAAGAATTACTTCAAGCGAGTGAAGAAAAATTCAGACAACTATTTGAAAACTCAATAGATGCTATTATCTGGGCAAATCCTGAAACTGGTATAATTATTAATTGTAATAAAAAGGCTGAAGAACTTTTTGAAAAGGATAAAGATAATATTATTGGAAAACATCAAACAAGTCTACATCCTGCAGAAAAAGCTGATAAATTCATTCAAATGTTTCAAGAACATTTTGAAAAAGGAGGGAGTATAGAAGATGAAGCAGAGATAATTACTAAATCAGGAAAAATAATACCAGTGCATATTTCAGCTTCAGTAGTTGTTGTTAGCAAAGAAACAATTATACAAGGAATATTTAGAGATATTACTGTAAGGAAGCAAGCAGAAGAAGATTTACGAAAACTAAATGAAGAGCTGGAATCCCGAGTTATCAATCGTACAAATAGATTACAAGAATTGAATAAAGAGCTAGAAGCTTTTTCATATACTGTATCTCACGACTTACGTGCACCATTGAGAGGGATAAATGGTTTTAGTAAAATAATACTTGATGATTATTCGGATAAACTAGATAATAGAGGAAAAGACTATCTAAGTAGAATTCGAAATGCAACGAAAGAAATGGATGATCTCATTAACAATTTATTAGAATTAGCAAGAATAACACGAGCAGAAATGCATTTCACTCCAGTAGATTTAAGCAAACAAACTCAAGCTATTCTAACTAAACTACAAAATATTCATCCTGAAAGAAAAGTTAAGTGTGAAATCAAAAAAAGATTAGTTGTTTCAGGGGATGAACAACTATTGACATTAATGCTAGAGAATCTTTGTAAAAATGCTTGGAAATTTACAAAGAATAATCCAAAAGCAAAAATCGAATTTGGTATGATGGAAACCAAA
>DAOUWQ010000002.1 GCA_030667035.1 Candidatus Heimdallarchaeota archaeon
AGATGAACTTCGAAATGCGTTTTCAAAACTAAAAGGTTAAAGATTACTTATGCCAAAAAAAAAAGTAATTTGTTTAATTAGCGATGGGTTAGATTCGCCTGTCGCAACTTTTCTTCTTGAACAAAAAGGATTACATGTAATTGGTATTCATTTTAACAACCAACCTTTTGTAGGGCAATCAAAACGCGTGAAAATTAAATTGCAACCATCAGAAGATCCTATACCTAATAAGATTCATTTTTCTCAGCAAATAGAACCGATTGCAAACAAATTAGTTCATGCTTTTCAAAGTCAAAAATCATTTGAACTCTATATTGTACCACATGGTGAAGATTTAGGTGAAATAATCAAGAATTCTGGGGATGAAAAAATAACTTGTATTCTCTGTAAACGATTGATGTTAAAAAAAGCCGAACATTTCGCCAATCAGGTGGGAGCTACTTTGATTGCTACCGGAGATATTTTAGGAGAACAAGCAAGTCAAACTATTGATACTCTAAAACTTATCGAGAGTTCACTTTCAAATACAAGACTTATTCGCCCAAACATTGGTCTAAATAAAGAGGAAGTGATAACCATTTCTAGGAAGATCGGAACATATCAACATTCTGAATTAGCTGCCAAGTTCACTTGTACAGCTGTTCCAATAAAACCTTCAACAAAAGCAGCTGAGGAAAGAATTGAATTAGCTGAAGCAAATCTGAATTTTGATAAAATGATCAAGAAAAGCTGGGCAAAAGCAGTATTGATAACTATTTCTGAATCTAGTTCTCAAAATTAGTAGATAAAAAAGCATTTTTCAAATGTCCCAGACAAAAAAATATTATAATAGATATTAAATCTGTATTACAACCAGAATAATATCTTTGCTAAAGTTCAAATATAAGCAAAGTGTTCAAATGAAAAGATAAGAAACTTTCATCTAAATAACCAAATCGTAACTTTGGTATATAGAGAAAGTTTTTTGAATGAGTATAAGAATGAAGGTTCAATAAAAGAGGATGATGATTAATTGAAAGGAATTATTACAGCTTCCAAACTTGTCTCATCTCCTAAGGAGATAGCGTTTCCAGATTCCGTTATGACTAACCTAGAAGAGTTAAGCGGAGAAAGTGGAAAGATTTTGATTGTTTATGCTTCAAATGTTAAAGCAATTTATTTCTTTTCTGTGGAATCGGAAGTAATTAAAATTGGCATCAAGATTTATCCATTAACATCTAGAATTGTTGCTAAGATAATGGCTAAAATCAATGAATTCGCAAATAAGATAACCTATTCAACAGGTCTTTGTCTTGTAGATGATGTCTGTGTCTGGGAAGGATTTCTTGAAACCCGTCATCTTACTAGATCTAAAGAAGAAGTCAAAAATCTTCTGAAAGAAAATGAATAAGTTCAAGATGTTGCAATCGAAGAAGTAACTCATTAGAGGTTTTTTCTTTTACTTTTCAAAAATATTATTTTTTTACTTTTCTTATTTTGTATACTATTATATTTAGGTAAAATCATTTTAGGCAGAAACATATAATTGATTTAAATGATATTTGAATAACTGCTACTTGAGATGTTCTCTGATGAATCGTACAATAAAAGATATTGGTGAAAGAGCCCTTCTAAAGATGTTCGAAGGACTAATTGATGCTGGAGATTTGCCTTTTAATGATGATGCAGTTGCTTTTTCTCTCTCCGAAGATTTATCCTTAGTAATTAATATTGACACTTTTGTAGGAAAAACTGATGCCCCACCGAGTATGTCCCCGTATCAAATGGGAGCAAAAACTACTACGATGGCTATAAGTGATCTTGGAGCAAAAGGAGTACAACCATTATTCACCCTCGCTTCGGGTACCTTTCCCTCTGACTTCGATGTTGAAAAAACGGTTGAAATTGTGAAAGGAATAAAAGAAACTTCAAACAATTATGGTGCTAAATATCTCGGTGGAGATACCAATGAAGCTGATGATATCATTCTATCAGTTGTAAGTGCGGGAACAGCAAACAAAAATAATCTAATAAAACGAAATGGTGCACAAGTTGGGGATATTATTCTTACCACAGGATATTTCGGATTTACTGGTGCAGGGTTCAAGGTATTTTTAGATCAATATAAAGCAAAAGATTTGCAGTTAGATAAATTCAAAGAAGCAGTATACAACCCAAAAGCTCGCTTGAAGGAAGGATTACTATTAGCAAAATTTGGTAAAATTTCTAGTTGTATTGATAGCAGTGATGGATTAGCTTGGTGTTTAACGGAAATTCTTCGAGGGAAAGAACAGTATGGAATAACTATAGAGAATATACCGATTGATGAAACTGTAATAGAATTCGCAAAAGAAAATGACTTGAAAGCATATGAATTAGCTCTATATGCAGGCGAAGAATTTGAATTGGTTTTTACTGTAAACCCTCAATATTTAGAGAATCTCACTTCTTTCATGAGAGAGAATGGTGTAGAAATATTTCCAATAGGAAAGGTAATTAAAAATTCAAAAGATAAAATACTACTTGAAACAGAAAGTGAAATAATTGAAATTCAACCAAAAGGGTGGGAACATTTCAAGTAAAGATAATAGAAATAGAAAGCTACATAAACCAAATCTCTGTGTTTGAAAAATATGATAGAAATTGCCAAAAACATTTTGACCGAACAATTTCTTTGTACACATTGTTTAGGAAGACAATTCGCTTTACTAGGTTACGGGTTGTCAGACAAAGAAAGAGGAGAGATCATTCAGAATGCTCTGGTCATGGAATATTACGAACAGATTAACAGTGATGAAAAAATATCACTGATGATAAAAAATATCTCAAAGTGCAATAATGAACTGGCAACAAAATCCTATCAGAAAGTAACTAAAAAGAAAATAGAAGAAGAGAAAATTACTTGTGAATTATGTGACGGATTATTTGACAAACTATCGAACTTTGTTGCAGAGATAAAACAACTATTACTCAAAGAAGATTACCAAAGTTTTCTTATTGGGGCAATTTTTCCAGCAATTCTGATAGAAAGAGAAGATAATCTTAGAGCAAAATATGGTATTACAACTGGTGAAACAATGAAAGAGGAGTTTACTCGAGAGATAGGAAAAAGCTTTAGCGACAATACAGGAAAAACTCCAAGTTTCGATTTACCAGACATCACCATCATCATTGATTTGAAAAACAATAAAATTAACATTGAAAAAAGATCACTCTATATTTACGGTAGATATCGAAAATTTATACGAACTATCCCGCAAACAAGATGGCCGTGTTGGGAATGTGATAGCAAAGGGTGCGCGAAATGTAATTTTACAGGAAAAATGTATCAAGAAAGCGTTGAAGAATTAATTGCAAACCCAATTATCAAAATCACTGGTGGGTCAGGTTCCAAATTCCATGGAGCGGGTAGAGAAGATATTGATGCATTAATGTTAGGAAATGGCAGACCATTTGTTATTGAAATTCAAGAACCCGATATTCGATCTATTAATCTAAAAAGAATTGAAAGACTAGTTAACAGAAAAGCAAAAGGTAAAGTAAAAATTGGTCAAATAGTTATTACCAATAAAAAGAAATTGCAGCACATAAAGGGTTCATCAACAAAGACCAAAAAAACATATCGAGCTAAAATTACATTCGAGAAAGAGATTTCTTCTGAACAGGTTACAAAAATTGCTCAGGAATTACAGGGTGCAATAATAAAACAAAAAACTCCACAAAGAGTTATGCATCGAAGAGCTAACCTCGAAAGACCACGAACTGTTTATGATATTAAAGTTAAAAAAACGGGAGAAAAAGAGATTGAAGCAGAAATTACCGGTCAAGGAGGATTATATATCAAGGAATTAATTTCTGGAGATGAAGGGAGAACCCAACCTAGCTTTAGTAGTATTGTTGGATTTAACGCTAAATGCTATCAACTTGATGTAATAAGATTACACTACATAGATTAAAAAAATGAGAGCACTAAGAAAGCCACTCATCCATAAGATTAGAATATAATTCATCCTTAACATTTACTTTTTCGTATTTTTCAGTCCGCTCAGCAATTTCTCTAGCTAACAAATGATAACAAGAAGGTATTTCTCTGCGATAAAGTGCATTAAATAAGAAATCCTTACACGAACAGAAAGTATGCTCAATTACAAGATAATCCTTATCTTTTCCACCTGTAACAACCCACCGTATTATTCCAGATGGAGAGAAAGTATATTTATGTACTTTATTTTCACCAACGAGTTCCAAGGCTTTTTTCACTCTATCACCAAAAATAGATTCTAATCGTTCGATATCTTCTAAACTCAATCTGCTATCTTTATTTAATTGCAAAACTATTTCCGGAAATACCTCAAAAACTTTTGACTTTTTAATTTTCTTGGGCGATTTTTGTTTGATTTTCTGAGATTTTTCCAATTTGTAGATAGCTCCTTGTAAAACTGTTTTAATCAAAGTTCTTAAACTAATCGTTGAAATTTCTTGTTAATTAGGAATTTGTTGCTTTCTTCTGGAGAAGAATTGCCTCTTCAATACTAATAACACCACAAGCAACTTTTCGTGCTAACTCTTTGGTAATGGTAACATCACCTTTGGAAAACTGCCTTGAAAGAACTTGTATTTCTTTTAGTTCACCTTCAGATACAACCCATTTTTCAGGATATTTTACACTTTCACCTAAACGAAAAGCAATTTCCATAGCTGCTGTTGCATCCTTACCTCCTTTAATTTCAATGTCCCCTCTAGTACCATTTTTCAGCGCTGCTTTTGCATCTTCACTATTTATTGGTGTAGTTTCTAATTCATCGACTATTTCTAGATCAACGTCGTTTGGCTTAGCTTGGAGTAACTCATTCATTATCAAGACTCTACGATATCCGCCTGTAGATCCTAAACGAATAATAGCCATTTTTGCAGGCGTATTCTTAAGTGAAGTAATTACGTAATTTACTGCTTCTTTTATCACTCTGGTTTCTAAGGTTGCACGTAAACAACCGTCTGTTATTACAGCAACTCCAATGGTCAAGCCAGGATCTACACCCACTACAACAGATTCCCATATATGTTTGCCTTCTAACCCCAAAGTAATTTTTGAAATCGCCAAGTTAACATTGCCAACTTCGCTTCTAGTCAAAACTACTTTGCGAGGATAATTTGTAGGGTTGATTGTTTCTTCCCTTTCTGTTGTAACAACAACAATTGAGCCCTCTGAGGGTTGGTCACCAGGAGAAATATGTTCAACAGAAAAACCGCCCTTGTTTAACCTCTCCCTAAGAATATGACATAACCGAAAATCCATAGTTGCAAGGGAAATTAACAACACAGCACCTTCAATTAACTACAATCTATTTTTAAGTGGTTATTGGTATTAAAGATTATTTCTTTCTTGAAAAACAATAATTAAATGAATGATACTGGAAGAATATTTAAAGAAGAACAATTTGATATTAAAAAAATGGTTTTGTGAATAACCAAGAAAATGTGGAATGAAGAATGGTAAAAATAACATATCCTCTTTTATTAGTAAATTTCAAAACATACAGTCAAGCAACTGGAAAGAAAGCCCTTGAGTTGGCAAAAATTTGTGAAAAAGTAATGAAAGAAACTAACGTTTGTATTGCTGCTGCAGTGCAAGCAACAGATATTCGGATGATTGCTTCCGAAGTAGAAATTCCTATTTTCGCTCAACATATTGATCCTATCAAACCAGGAAGTAATACAGGGCAAACAATGATTGATACAGTAAAAGAAGCAGGAGCAGTTGGAACTCTGATCAATCATAGCGAAAGAAGAATTAAGCTTTCAAGTATTGATGAAATTTTAATGCTCACAAAAGCACATAATCTATTCTCTTGTGTCTGTGCAAGTACACCACGTATAGCAGGTGCTGTGGCAGCTTTAGAACCTAATTGTTGTGCAACAGAACCTCCCGAGTTAATTGGATCAGGAATATCCGTAAGCACAGCTCAACCAGAGATTATTACTGAAACCGTTAATATAATATCCAAAATCAATCCGTCAGTAGTTTCGCTTTGTGGAGCCGGTATTACTAATAGTCAAGATGTTAAAATTGCTCTTGAATTAGGAACTAAAGGAATACTCGTTGCATCGGGTGTAGTTAAAGCACCTAATCCAGAGAAAGTACTTATGGAAATGGCTTTGATTACAAAATAGTGTAAATTACAATAAAATTGCCTAAAACAACATATTATTAGGAAACGGTCATTAATAATAAAACTTAATAATTGAAGAAAAATTCAAGAAAAAAGAGCTATGAGAGATTGTGATATATAGATAATAATGGACTTTAAGTACCATCTCTCATATTATATTAATGGAGGTTCAAATAGTGCCGGAAGAAATTAAACTTCAAGTTCCAGTAAAAATTGCAGAGTTCATTGATAAACTAACTAAAGACGGATATTTTAATTCTCGAGAGGATTTTGCTCGATGTTCTGTTGAAATTGTTGCTCAGCTCTATGGTCTTTCTAAGACATCAAAAGGTGGGAAATCATTATTAGATGTTCTAGCTGACAATAAACAAACTGAATCAAAAGCAGTCAATAAAGTTGCATCACCTAAGCAAGCTGCTCCGATTCAAAAAACTGCCCCAGTCACACCTAAACCATTGACACAGAAGAAGTCAACCGATACTCTGGGATCGGAAGAGTATGATGTGCTTGATTTATTTGCAGGAATGAAATTTGAATTTGAAGATGCTTTACATGCAAGATTTACTATGGAATTGATGAAGCAAGCAAAAGCTCCATTACCTAAAGAGGATTTTCTCAAAATATTAGCAAAGCTCGAATCAAATGGTAATATTGAAAAGAGCGAACATAACAAAAAAGTAGTTTGGAAACTTCTTGAAGGATATTAATTAAAAAAATAGCTAGCATTTCGCTGGAAGCTAGCACTAATTTCTTATTTTTATTTTAAGATGTCTTCTTATTGCACTTCTAAGATTGAAATATCTACACCAGTTATTCCTTCAATAGTCAAGATGTCTTCCTTTAATTTCTTAATATCGATTCTATCAAATTCTTCTGCATCAATGTAGCCATCAAATACACACGTATCTTCTAGAAAACACAGACCTGTTGAATAAAGCGCTCTTAAACCTAAGCTCAAAAATAAGGTGCCAATTCTCTTGAGAAAATCAGGTGTTAACTGTCCAATATCGATCGATATTTTATACACCTTATCTGTTGTAGTTGGTATTATACGAATAATTTTGGTATTTGGGGTCAATATTATTACAGCATAATTTCCAACTTCTGGCTTAAGTGCTTCAAGAAAATCAGCATTAAGTTGTAAAGCTTGATCTGTCTCTAATTTAAACATGCGTGCCATTGTTATTTGTGGAGTTTCGATTTTTTTCTCGACCATCTTTTTATGCCTCTCTTTAATTTTTCATATTTTTTGAGAAATAATACAAATTCTCAATGATTATTGATATGTTTCTAGTAATGAATTGAAAATTCTAGTAATTAAATAATTCCTAGAAAATTTCACTTTTGCAGTTCTTTTCAAACACTTTGGACGATTTTTGGAGCACTCGCTACTTTGAAGTGATAAAATTTCCATTTTTTTGCTGTAAGTACAGAAGTTACTTTATTAGCATGTTCTTTCAGTGTCGCTATTGTTATCAAATTCCCACCACCAATAAGGAAATAAGCAGGTATATCATCTTTCCTCATTTGATGGATATCATTACACAGTTCTAACATCTTCGGTTTTCTTACAACTAATCCTACTTCTTCTAATAATTCATGGGCATTTCTAATATTTTCTTCTGCAGCTTCTAGGACTTCAAGAAAATCTCTAGTATCTAAAGCAATTTTTATACGATTTACCCAATTTGGGATATTCTGAACACGATTCTCAAAATTCCGGTTTGTTACTATTCCCGCATGTATTTCATCAGCTGTTAGGCGTTCATCGAAATTAAATGGAACTGAAAAGAGCTCAATTTCTTCCAAATCAGAATGGGAAGCCAATTGTAAAACCGTAGGGGGAGAAGTGTTAGAGAGTGTTAGAGTTAAACCACCAAATAAACTTCGACCTGCACTTTCAGACCCTTGCATAGAATATTCTAATAATTGCTCTTTACTATAATTTAGATCTAATATATCATTAAGAGCAGTAAAAAGAGCAGCTAGACCTGAATCGGAACTTCCACTAAAAATATTATAATTCGTCGAGTTTACCAAGATATTTGCAGTAATATTACTATTCAGCATGAAGGATTTAATCGCTTTTACGATTTGTTCTCCCCGTAATCCTGTAAGTTCTTTTCCACCAAGCATAAATTTCACATATGGTGTTTCACTTTTTGAAGGAAGTTGATTGTCAGGGATAATTTCAATCGATGTTTCCGTACGAGTTGTTTCATCTTGACTAGTGACAGCAAGACCCATCGTATCATAAATCGGTGTTCTATCAGAATGGATTCCACCAAGGAAAATAATTGGTATTGTAGGATAAGCTACAGCGACAGATTTTTTCTTCATTATCTTGACCCTTCTATGAAATATTTGAAAATTCAATAATTTTTCCGTTCTGATTTCAATTTCTCAATATACTCGATTGAATTCCTATATTTCTTAATGTCATTTATTTTTTTTATTCTTTCAAAAAGATAATCATAGATTAAATCAAGTCCATGTTGGAAATCGTCAATATCAATGATTTTTAGATTATATCTCTCAGCTTCCTCACACTGATATTTTTGCATTAGTAGATAATTATCCATTTGCTCAAGCAATCGCTCACTTGAACTATGTAAATGGGAAAAAAGGTTTCTGGATTTCAATCTTTCTGAATATACTTCACGATCATTGATTCTTAGAATAATTGGAATAAAGCTTGGGTGAGCTAATATTTGCTTGTCAAACTGTGAGGGTAAGAAGTGAAGATATTCTACAAGTATATTTTCTCCATCCCTAATACCCCTATCAGCAATCATACGCTGGACCGCTTGGTTCATAATTTCAGATTGTTTTTTGTAGCCCAATAAGAGATTTTCTTCAGAATACTCACCAAAATGCTTCCATGAATTGTAAACACTAGAAAAGAATTCCTTATTCTCATTGTATGATAAAATACTGCGAAAAGAAGAACGAAGAGCATCTCCACCTATTGCAATGCCTATGTCTAACGCAGTTGAAATTTCTTTGGCTAAAGAGGTTTTTCCTACACCAGGTAAACCTGCAATAACCAAACAGAGGGGAAGTTTTTGGATGCCTTTTCGAATTTGAGTATGATACTCTTTCATCACAAGATAGCGTTGCAGATATTTTTTCCCTTGTTTTTGCAAGGCATTGATCAGTTCATCTTCGGTAGAAGAATTACATATTATTTCACTTATCTGTCGTAAAGATAATCCCGTAGCTAATAATATTGAGTCCTCATTCCGGAAAATCATAAGCAAACCAACTTAGACTAATCAATTTACGGCACCATCAGTTAAATATATTTTACTTATCGTTGAATATTATCAAAAATAAGCATAATTTAGAGAAAAGGCCTCAATAATATGGTAAATTCTTTTCTCTTATTTCGTTAGAAGAGTAATATTTTTAATTGGATATTCTCGCAAATGGCATATAGAATATTAATTGTCTATAGATTGAAGAAAAATTAAGGAAGAAGTAATTTGTCAGTAGTAGAAATAACCCAAGCAGAAATTAAAAAATTCCAATATATGGGACTTAACTATGAACAAGTCCAAGCTCTATCAATGGATGAATTCATAAAAATGCTTCCATCAAGAAAGAGAAGAAGCATTAGTCGACAGTCCTATTGGACACCAAAAAGATTGAAACTTATAGCCGATATTAGAGCCCAAGTAAAAGGTATCAAAGAAGGCAATAAAAGAATAAAAACAGTTAGAACTCATTTGAGAGATATGGTTATCCTACCAGAGATGGTAATGGCCAAAATAGGCATTCACGATGGTAAGGATTTTATTGAATTTCTTGTCCGACCAGATATGATCGGTCATATTTTCGGTGAATTTGCTCCATCAACAAAGCTAGTTAGACATGGTTCTCCAGGAATGGGAGCAACTAAATCAAGTCTTTATATTCCATTAAAATAATTTTTTATTCTTTTTTGGGTTATAAAAGTAATAACCCTTCATCTTTTCTTTATTGCACAACGTATTTTTGAAATTAATCGACATTCCATTAACCTTATAATTTCAAAGTGAAATATCTTTAATAATATTATTTGAGTAATTTCCGAAACACAGAATACCAACAGGAGCAACCAAAATGTCAAGATTTTCTTTATCAAAAATTAGTGAAAAAAGAGCTCGGAAAGGACTGAAAAAACAGATAATAAGCATTTTTAGTATTATTGCAGATGAAATGGGACCACAAGTTGATTCTGTTGCTTCTCCGTATGAGAGTGCTCCAATATTCAATGATAGAGAAATTTCAATCTTATTCACAGCTGTATCAATGCTGGAAATTAGTGAGATGACATTGGGAGAACTGAAACTACTTTTTGAGATAACGGATTATACGATGTCTGATGGGCGTCCTTCAAAAAAGATTTTTGTTGTAGTTTGTGGGTGTGAAGCTATCAGCAGTCAAGTAAGAACAATGGTCAGAAGTTTAATTCACAGTTCCGATGCTGCATTAAAGAATCTTGAAGATATCATGGAAAGATAAAAAAAAAGCCATAAAAAATACTTTATTGTATTATATAAACTGAAGAGTATTCGTTTTGAACAAAAGAAATTTAAACAATATAAGAAGGATTTTGCTCCAGAAAGAATATTTACTATATAATTTCGTTTAAGATTATTAGAGGTACTAAAATTGGCTATAGAACCAGATCAAATAACTGAAGAATTACTAATTGGTTTAGATGAATACTTAGCTGCCGGTGTACACATAGGTACTCGTATAGGCACTAAATCAATGAAAAAATTCATTTATTTAATTAGAAGTGATGGGCTTTACGTTTTAGATGTGCGAGCAACAGATCAAAGAATAAGAACGCTAGCAAAATTCCTAGCCCGATATGAACCAAATCAAGTAGCAGTTTTCTCCGCAAGACAATATGGACAAGTCCCAGGTAGTAAACTTGCCAAAATATGCGGATTTAGAAGTGTTCCCGGTAGATTTATTCCCGGAACTTTAACCAACCCAGAATTTTCAGGTTTTATCGAACCAGAAGTTATTCTCTTAACAGATCCCCGTGCAGATAAACAAGCAATTAAAGAAGCAAACAAAGTTGGAATTGTTGTCGCTGCAATGTGTGACACAGATAATGAACTCAAAGGTGTTGATCTTATTGTCCCATCCAACAACAAAGGTCGTAGATCTTTGGCATTAGTTTATTGGTTATTAGCAAGAGAGATCTTGAAAGCACGAGGCGAAATTCCACCTGATGGAACTATTCCTCTCTCAGTTGAAGACTTTACCTTCAAAGTTTTACCAAGTAATATGCAAATTACTGCTAAAGGTGACGAAGAGGGTGAACCAGTACAAGAACAAATGTAAAGAAGTTGCTTTTTGCAACACTTTTCTTTTATTTTTATCATAAATGTTTTTAGAAATAATTAAGCTAATTATTTTTTTAATTTTAAAAAAATGATAATTAGCTGTTTTGTTTTTTATTAAACAGCTAAACTTAGCCAATCAGGATTGATAAAACCCCATCCACTGTAACCGGCTAAAGCAAAAATTCCCCACACACCAAATGCTAGTATTAATCCTAAACCAATTGATAGTGGTAATCCAGGCATCATTTGTACTTTTTCGAGAAGCTTTATTGTACCAAAAGCTCCTACAACAACGCCAATAAATGCCCCTATGGCAGAAAAGAATCCTAGGCGGATAAGTGCAAAACTAAAGAGCATACCGAAAAATGCTAGATCACCTAGCCCTAGTTCAATATAATCTGCATATTCATATTCAACATCTGCAAGAGCAGTGTCAATATTCGGTTCTGGGGTTTCTGATATATCTTCAACAGGAACAGTGATTTCAGATTCTTCTGTTTCACTGACTGGTGCTGTAGTTGATAGATTCTTTTGATATTTTTCATTTTCTCGTTCATCACTTACTTCAGCTATTTTCTTAATTGGTCCTTTAAAAACGGAAATAATGTCGTAGATACTTAGACCAATCATAACAAATACTGAAGCTAACATCGGTAGAAAAGTTGCTAGAAAAGTGCCTGCTAAAACTGCGAAGAGCATTGCCATCATCTGAGAGATTGGTTCTGCGGTCAGTGTATAAACCATTGAAATTACTGTAAAAGCAGCATAAGCTAACCCAATAACAAGAGCAATTGAGAATATAACCCAATCAGTTGAAACTTGGAAAACCCCACCTGGTAAAAAGATGTCAAGGAAGAAATAGGGAGCACTATAGATAAGAAGAAAGACAAAGAAAAACGATGTAATTGCTACTGCAACTGCAAAGAAAGCCTTCAATAATTTGATTTTTCCATACTTGAAAATGAGGAAAATAGCAAAAGCACCAATAAAAGCTATTCCAACATAAAATAATGCATTTAAAGCAGCAGAGCCAGGACTATCACCAGGTATTGGTGTTGCCGGAGGAGGACCTTCTCCACCACCTGCATCTGAATTAAAATAACCAAAAATAATTATGCTGCACAAACCGCTTAATACAGATATAATCATAATTGGAATTGATAAAGAGATAAATTTCTTCTTAATTGTCACACTAAATGTTCCCAATTGACTGGCGTAACCCATTTTTAGTACCAACTGATTATTATAATATTCATCTAAGAAAATTGTGAATATCTATAGAAAGAATACTCGTAACACAAAAAAAGCTTTGCTTATTGAGGAATAAAAAAAAAGAATGAAAAAAGAAAGAATAAATTCTTTCTTTACTTATTTAATGGAAATTAGTTTCTCTTTTTCTTGCGAATAAAGATAACAATCACTGAGAAAATAGTCAATCCTGCAAAGAATGCTAGTGGTCCAAGGAATGGTGTTTGAGCAGTAAGTAGTGGACTTGTAGTAAGAATATGTGTTCCATTTAAACCAGTAGTGACAAAGATGTATCCATTTCTAACGGTGAAACTTTCTGTAACACCAGCAAAAGCATCAAAAGTAGCAATTAACTTAGGATGAGCAATACTAAATGCATCAAATAGACTAAAACCAAAAGTACCATCTAAAAGGTAGATGAAATCACCTTCAACAGAGATATACACTGGGTCCAGATAAGTAAAGTATTGACCAACTTTTGCGGGAGTGGTGATATCAGTGACTATATCAATAATATCAAATCCTTCACCAAGTGACACTGCGTAAATATATTCTTCGGAAACAGCTAGAGAATAGTAGAATGAAGTAGTTCGTGTATAATTTGCTATTGGTTCTGGTTCATATGGATTACTCAAATCTATAATCTGTAAATGAGTACCACAAGCTAGATAGAGAGTATTTCCTATCATCTCGGCATCAAAGACATCACCTACTTCTTGATATAACAAAGAGAGCTGGGGATAATCAGGATAGTAAACATCGACTATGCTAAGCCCTGCACCACCATGTGAAATGAAAACGTATTCATTATTTGCATAGATGTCTTCAAAACCTCCAGGCAATCCTGTGAGATTACCTCTTTCAACAGGATTTGTTGGATCAGTTACATCAACTATTCGAAGGCCAAATCCCGATTCAGTGAGATATGCAAAACCATTATTCACAAAAACGTGACTAAAAGCACTATTTTCATCAAAGAATTGTCCAACTTCTACTGGATTATTGAAATCAGTTATATCCATTATTTGTAAATTCGAACCATCAGCGACATATGCAAAATTTCCATCTAAGAAAACTTCATATGCATACCCATCGAATTGATCTAACCAAACTAGATATATATCCATCAAGTCAGATGAATCGAGGATTTCCAATGAAGTGCCATCCCATAGATAAATATTGTCTCCTACTATCTGGAAATTTACGGATGTGAAAGTGTCTTCATAATATGTATAGTAAACTGGAGCACTTGTATTTGAAATATCAAAGATTTCAATGGTTAACTGATTATTTATGAGAATGTAATTACCTATAACCCATAGGTCAGCATCCCCACCTGTATAATTGAGAGCATAATCGAACAAATAAGCTGGTGAACCTGGTAAAGTTGTGTTAAATAGGTAGACATCATTTGAATCAGTCATGTACAATGTATCATTTGAATAGAGAAAATTGTCTAGACCAGAGTAATATACATCTGTCAGATAATCCATAGAAGTAACATCAGATACATTTAGTATTCGTACACGATTTGAATCTTCAACATATAAAATATCACCATCTAGTTGGAGTCTTGTTAAACCTGCTTGAATATAATTATCGGTTAAGGTTGGGGTTGCTAAATCTGTAATATTATATATTTCATATTGCGTCGATGTTGTTAGATGTACAAAGTTACCATCTACGAGGATATCATTAATAGTAGCTGATAATGTCCAATTGCTAATAACATTCATGTTGCTGAAATCAGATGCATCGAGTATGTATACTGATGTTGTATTTGTTGCATAAATTATATCGGCCTCAATGTAAATATATCTGCATGTATATGTGTCCCATTCTGCAACAACACGAGGTGCTGTTAAGTCTGAAACATCTACAATTAGAAATCCATTTAATCCAAGTGATAAATATGCATAGTTTCCTTCAACTACAACTTCAAAGATAGTTCCGTAGTTGTCATCCCAATAGGTCAATTCTGTTACATTCGTTGAGTCTATTGGCTCCTTTTTCTTAGCATTTATTTCAAAATCATTATCATTATTCGTTGCTGCACTCAGAAAAGTCATCTGATCATTCACAAAAAATGGCAACAGAAAAATAACAATAAAGATTAATGCTACACATCTATTTTTTCGGCTTCGAAATATTAGTGTGTTCATGGCATTTTCCGCCTTTTTTTAGCATAACTCTCTATTCCATTTCTGGATAAAAATAACGCTACGTACACAGAAGCTTTTACACTTAAAAAATATTATTCTATAAGCTAAGGTTGAGTTGTAAAAGAAAAAAATATTAAAGAAGAAACAACGGAAAAATTATGTTGTTTCTGTTGTTTGTGCTTTTTCTTCTCCTTCACCAGGTTTTTTGATGAAAGCAACTACTAATATAATTAATGCGAGCCCAAAAATTACGATGCCAATCCACATGACCCATTCAGGCCAGATAATTGAATCTGCTTCATTGTAAAAAATAGCACCAACAATGATCATTACCAAACCGATTATTCCTTCGATTCCTGCAGCGATTAAAGGACTTTTTCTCATTTTTTTCACAGCCATTGTTAACTAATAATCTCATTGATATATCTTTACCCTTTTTGAATTTTATTCATAAAATGACGATATGTGTAATACTATTGAAAACTTAAAGTTCTATTTAGAATGCTTGTTTAATTTTTGCGGCAATGTCCTTTTGGTCATTTTTTAGTACATCAATTACTAGTTCATGAAAATGTGGTTCATACTTACTGAACAAATCTCTAATTTCTTGTTTTGTTAGTTCTTTAGCCTCAAAAGTTTGAACGATTTTTCTTAAATCATTAAATAGTCTATTAACATTATCGCGAATAAATTTCGGTCTCTCTTTTGATCTTCTTCGCCACATTTTGCGTAATAATTCATGGAGAAATTCCGAACGAGGTCCACCATAAGCACTCATTGATCGAAGATTAACTTTTACTGCTTCTCTAAAGAGTTTATCAGTTCCTTCTTGTGCACCCATTAAATCAAATTCTTTTAGATTTATACCAGCAAAATTCGTGGTCCATATTTGTGCATTAATAGCTTTATGTGGAGCAAAAATTGATAATGCTTCAATAACATGTAAAACATCCAAGGGGTCATCGCCAATAACAACAACTGGATATCCAATGACTATTGCGCGTACAATAATGTCTAATCCTTTACGAATATAGAATCCTGCAATATAAGCACAATCTTTGTGTAAACGAATAAGTTTTTCACTTAAAGTTAAACCCGCCTCTAATGTTGCAACTCCGAACGTTTTCTTTACTTCATTGAGATACAAATCAGGAGATCTACCCTCTATTTTTAGAGTATTTATATCTCGCCCAACTTTTAGTAAAATAGAAGAAGTGTTAGTAACTTCCTTCAAGAGTTCCTTAGGGTCAGTCATTTTACGCAATTTTTTAACTAGATTTCTAGAGAAATCAGAGGAGGAACCACTTGTTACTTTCTTTTGATCCAGATCAATAATTGTAGCCCATGAATAATATTTGAGTAAATGTTTAGGAACATAAACAACATCTGCATCCTTTGGGTGAACAAAAATATCGCTTTTCATACAGCGAAGAGATCTGTGTGGAGAAAGGAGAGTTAGGGTTTCAAATACCTTATCAACAAAATCATTAGTGACTACTTCAGGTGTATCACCAGTAATAACTATTAAATCACCCATTAGTAATGCTTCAAAGATATTTTCAAGGTCTTTTTTAATCATTGAATTTAATAAGAATGGGTCTTTGTTTTTATCATTTGGAATTCTAATTTTACCTGAAACATATCCTTTTTCTCTTCGAAGGGATTGA
>DAOUWQ010000277.1 GCA_030667035.1 Candidatus Heimdallarchaeota archaeon
AAACTCCCTATGAAGATTTACTTGTACCATATTTAGGAGCTGGTGCTCAATATTCCTCTGTGAATGATATGGCAAAATATCTTATGATGCATTTCAATAATGGATATTCGAATGGCCAGAAATTCCTTGAGGAAAAATACTTGGAAGAAATGTATAAAATACCATTTGCTGAAGAGAACCAACTATCAACAATTGGAATGGGAATAGGCGTTGGGTTAAACAAATATGGTGGAGAAATACTCCTAGGATTCTATGGTGATGGCCCGGGTTATTTTTGCTTACACCTTTTATTTCCAAAATTAGGTATTGGTTGTTTATTGCTAACTAATGAAGTTGCTTCTTTACAACTCATGAGGAGTCTTGTTGAAAAAATTGAACCAAGTTTAGTTAAATTTAAGGTAGGGAAGATTCCAGAAAATATTGATTTAGAAAATAAAATGAAACTATCGACACCACTCGAACTTGAAGAATCAAAACTCAAACGTTTAGCTGGATTATATATTTCTAGAATGTTAGATATTCCAGTAAAATTTATCGATGGAAAATTAGTAATGAGTTTCCGCGGTAAAGAGATGCCACTAACACCTCATTCGGACACAGTTTTTTCCTCAGAGAAGAGGATGGTTACATTCGATTTGGATGAAAAAAATCGACCAATTACTATCAAACTTGCAGATAATTCAGGACAAATTGACTATTTGGATTATGATTCAGGACCAGCCGATGAAGCAGGTCCAGATAAATTGGAATGGAAACAATATTCAGACATCTATAGATTCAACTATAGTGATTTTTGTTTATACTCCACAACTAAAGTTAGAAATGGATGGCTTTATTTAATTACTTCCTTGAATAATAAAATCTACAAACTTTCTGAACACAAATCTGGAATATTCTTTACTGCAGATGGTCAAAATGTATTTTTCAAAAATGAGAAACTAATAATACCATCGATTCAATGGGATAAAGATGAAAAAATTTCTATTGAGTTAATAAAGAAACTACTTCAAGAAAATCCAAAACATAGACAAGTTAACAAAACCAGTATGCAAGAGCTTTTGTTTATTTATGAACAAACTGATCAAAAAGAAAAAGCTAAAGTGCTTAAAGAGTTAATTGAGAAAACTTATCCAGAGCAAAAATAGCTTCTATTCTTTCCTTTTTGTCCATTTTTTTCCACATTGAAAAGCTTGAAGCTTCATAATTGTACAATTCATAGAGTAAAAAAGAAAAAATTGAAGACGTTGCTAGAAATTACGGATATGTTAACCTGGAATAGTGTTCTTGCAATCCCAAAGGAAGGTCATTCATATTAGGAATATCTTCTTCTAGCCAAATAAGAGTAACAGTCTCATCAATATATAGACCATCTAATTTCATGCAGTCTTTGAGAACAGTGATATCTATCTTTTTTATCTGATTAATATCAAGCTCGATGTGTTTTAGTTCAGTACAAACTTTTAACGGAGAAAGATCAATAGAAACAAGCTGATTATTAGGAAGGATAAGCTCTTGCAGTTTTGTACAAGCTTGTAATGGGGATAGGTCAATTGAAGTAAGCTTATTTTTATCAAACTCAAGACATTCCAATTCTGTGCATGATTTTAGAGGAGATAAATCAATCTTAGAAAGTGGAGTACAATAAAGTTTGAGCGCTTGTAGTTTTGTGCAAGCTTCCAGTGGGGAAAGATCAATTGAAGTGAGTGGATTATTACCAAGTAAAAGTGCTTGTAATTTTGTACAAGCTCTCAATGGTGAAAGATCAATAGAAGCAAGCTGATTATTATCAAGCATGAGTTCTTGCAATTCCGTACATGATTTCAACGGAGAAAGATCAATAGAAGTTAGTGGGTTATTATCAAACCAGAGCACTTGCAGTTTTGTGCAAGCTTTCAGTGGTGAAAGATCTATTTCAGTAAACGGATTATAACCAAGATCAAGTTGTTGCAGGATTGTGCAAGCTTTTAGAGGTGATAAATCAACCGTAGTAAGCTTATTTCTATGAAGCCAAAGCTCTTGAAGATTTGGGCAAGCTTGAAGTGGGGATAGATCAATCAAAGCAAGCTGATTATCAGATAATCTGAGAACCTGCAATTTTGTACACTCAATTAAAGGGGACAGATCAATTGAAATAAGATGATGACCTTCAAGAAAAAGCTCTTGTAAATTTTCATCTATTTCTACACTGAATTGTTCACCATTGGCTTTAATCCCAGTAATAACAACCATATTTCACACTTCAGATATTATACTCTCGAATTATCTTCTTCAAATAAAAAAGTTACTTTATGAAGATTCAATAAATACTTTCATTTATACACATTTATATTAATTGAGAAAGCTTTTGATAGAGAAAAAATAGCTTTTTCTCTTACCTATTTTTTTATCTCTTTTTTTCAACTCATTTTTTGTGGTCACTATTCCTCATATTATTATTATTGTGTGACCATTAAGTAATTAACTGAACATATAGAAGTTCTCAGTAGTAAAATAGAGTAAAAGAAAAAAATACGAAATAAATATATGGTAAAAATAAAATAAGAAACGAGTTACTATTAACATTAGGAGTTTATTATCTATCTATTAATGAGGTCTGTAAAAATGAACAAAGATAAAAATAGTTTTGATCCAACAGTAATTGCAAATATTCAATTTCAATCAGGGTATTTTGTTGATGCAAAGAAATCATTCTTGAAAATCATAAAGGAGAAACCAACTGATTTTCAAACATTAGTACTTTTAGGAAATATTGCATTGCTTTCGAATAAATTCAAAGAAGCTGATAAGTGGTTAAAAAAAGCAATGAAGGTTGAACCAGAAGAACCAGCACCTCATGCTTTGCTAGCAGAAGTTAACTACAGACAAGATAAATACAAAGAAGCAGCAGAACATCTAAGGTTCTATGGTATTGACGATATGGCTGAAAGATTGGAGAGCTTCAAAGGCAGCATCCCTTATCATATTGAGAGTGAAAAAGCTGTTTTCAAAGTAAAAATGGAACAAATAGATCCACTACCAATTGTAAAAGTGAAAATAAATGACCATAAAGAAGTGAATTTTCTTGTAGACACCGGAGCAGCAGAAATAATGATTGATGCAGATTTTGCTAAAGAAATAAATTTGAAATCATTTGGAGAAAAAACAGGAGTGTTTGCAGGAGGTCAAAAAGCGGCTACTTCTTTGAGCAAGATAGAATCTATAGCTTTAGGTGATTTGAAGGTGCAGAATGTTCCAGTAAATATTCTGCCGGTTCGACCTGCTTCTCAAATTTTTGGTGGAACACAAATTGACGGCATTATTGGCACTGTTCTTTTCTACCACTTTATTACTACTATAGATTATTCAAAAGGGGAAATAATTTTTCGAAAACAAACTAAGGGAAATTTAACAGCCTTAGAGAAAGCAATTGAGAACAAAAAACCAATTAAGATTCCCTTTTGGATGGCGGAAGATCATTTTATGGTTGCTTGGGGAAGAGTCAACAAAGGTGAACGAACATTGTTCTTCCTAGATACAGGATTAGCTGGTGGAGGATTCATGGGCGCTAGAAAAACTCTTGATGATGCAGGAGTAAAACTCGATGAAGCAAATGCTTTCGAAGGAATAGGTGGCGGAGGTAAAGTTAAAGCTATACCATTTGAGGTTGAGGAATTAACATTTGGTGATGCTGTCGAAAAGAACATTCGAGGAGTTTTCACGGAAAGATTTCCAATCGAATATAAAGTAGGATTCCGTATTGGTGGAATTATTTCACATCAATTCTTTAGACATTATGCACTAACATTTGACTTTATTAAAATGAGATTTATCTTAGTTAAGAATAAAAAAATAAAAGCATCTACTCAAACAACGTAGCTGCTTCTTTCATTTTCTCTAT
>DAOUWQ010000425.1 GCA_030667035.1 Candidatus Heimdallarchaeota archaeon
CATACTATTATCGAACTATTCTACTTAATTTTTTCTGTAAAAAGAGGTTGACAAATTTTCACTCAAAGGTTACTACAAGCCCTGAGTGACATTTTTTGCTTTTCTTGGGATATTTTACCAAAATATCATTCTTTTTCTTCGTGCAATGGCAAGGAATGATTACATCAATATTCTTGAGATAATTAAGATCTTCAAAACCATGAAACCCGCCAATGACAGCATGGACTTTGCCATACTCGTTTGCCAATTCAATTATTTTATCTAATCCCGGATGTGAGCAACCACAAACAACAACTATTCCTTTTTTTGTTTGAATTAATAAGGAGATTTCTTGAAGATCTTCTATATCCGTTTTCATTTGAGGTGTGGTCCAAATTCCAGATGTAACTTCTGCTTTAACATCTATAACCTCCCTTAATTCAGCAAATTTGGTTATTTCTGCTTTTAATCGGGAAGAGATGGATGAAGGAACAAAGACTGTTGGATTATTCGTTTGATACAGAACTGCGTTCAAACCTCCAATATGGTCCCAATGTTTGTGAGAAATTATAATATGACTAAATTTCTTTGGCTCGAATTTCGCTATTTCTAGATTTTTTAATAATGCTATTCCATCCCACCCAGCATCAAACAATAATATATTATCATCTTTTTCTATTACCGCTGAGAATCCCCAACCAGTGATAAACCCTTTAGAAGCTTGGTCATCATAAACAATAGATATTTTTGTGGTCATTAGTTTCTCGCCTTCTACTTTTTAATAAATGAGTAAAATAGTTGATTAAAGTTTTGCTTATTTCTTCCTAAAGCTATTTTATTGCGAAATCTAAATGATTATTATGGATCCAAATATTTTGTTCAAAAAAATGTATCATTTCTATGGTGATCAAGACTGGTGGCCTGGAGAAGGTTTTGAGATAGCAATAGGTGCTATTCTCACTCAAAATACTTCTTGGAGCAATGTAGAAAAAGCCTTAGAAAATCTGAGAAAATATGATCTTCTTAACCCAAAAGCAATTCTACAAAGTAAGGATGACTTTTTGAAGGAACAAATAAAACCTTCCGGATTTTTCAACAAGAAATCGAAATATCTAAAAAATTTGAGCAAATTATGGATAGCAAATTCTAATCCTACTCGAAAAGAACTGTTAGCTGTAAAAGGTATAGGTGAAGAAACAGCAGATTCAATCCTGCTTTACTTATTAAACTCTCCCGAGTTTGTTATTGATACATACACCATTCGAATTAGTGAGCGAATTGGTCTTGGTTCATTTCATAGTAAAAGTAAATGGAAAGAATTTTTCGAGAAGAACATCGAAAAAAATGTTTCAATTTACAATAAATTTCATGCATTGTTTGTTATTCATGCTAAAACCTTGTGCAAGAAAAATAATCCCTTGTGTATTAGCTGTTTTTTAAAAGAAGATTGTTTATTTGGAAAAATGAGGGAGGATTCAATCTAATTTGAATCCTTGATCTTTTAACAGTTGAATTAGAGATTTATCAGACCACATTCCCTGGGAAATTTTTCTACTGATATGTTCACACCAAGAATATTTACTCATATCTATATTATCATCTCCTTTTGCTAAAGGAATTTTCGCGTTTTGTTTAATATAGTACCCTTGAGTAATATATCCATCATCCATTGAGTGCATACAATCTTTCAAATCATCTTCAGAGAGTTCTTTGTATTTATCCTCAAAAGCAGTGTGTTTTAATGGAAAGCGTGGTCGAATATCCATCTTATGTTCTGGATCCGGATAACCTAAACATAAACCAACAACTGGGAAAACTTTAGCTGGGACATCAAATACTTCAGCTATTTGCTCAACCATCAAAGGAGCACCACCAAGGAGAACTGATCCTAACCCTAAAGCATCAGCTGCTAGGATTACATTTTCAGCTACGAGTGAAACATCTTGTACTCCTATCCACAAAAGTAAGCTGTCATCAAAGTCATATTCGTAATTTCTTGCTCGGATGATTTTTTCCATTCGATTAAAATCAAAAAAGAACACCATAAAAAGATTAGTGGAAGGATATAGCCCCATTCTTTTCAACTTCTTCATTTTATCCTTATCTAGAGTATAAACTACACTCGTTATTTGATAGGCAAAAGGTGCTCGAAAACCTGCTTTTAGTATTTTTTCTATAACATCATCTGGAATGTCTTTATCAAGAAATTTTCTAATCGACCGTCTATCATTAATTATGTTAAAAAGATTGTATTGTTGATTTTCCTTATCTGCCATTTTTTTTCACCAAATGTATTGTCTAACACGATAACTTTCATATCTATGAGTTCTCTAACTAATCAATTTTTCTTAAAAAGGAAACAAAAACTTTCATGTCAACAAGAGAAGGGATTTATACGAGCAATAGCAATGTATAGTAACTAAAGGAAGGATTACTTTGAATGAGCCCTTAACTAAAATCCCGGGAACAACTTATTATATACAATTTGGGATAGAAGGAAAATATTACGCTATATTTCTAATACGTGGAAGACAAGCTATTCAATCCAAGCAATTGACTATCTTAAGAGGCGGTTCTCTACACGAATTGCCCGAAGAAGTAGAATCTGGATTGAGATCCATGCTTGATGCAGAGGAAGTATATATCTCACCTGTAGTCGTTGATAGGGTTGTGAATGAACTCCTTGAACAAGTTCCTCAGGAAGGCGAAATGGACGCAAAAGAACCCGTTGTTGAAGCAGAAAAAAGATTAGTTCCAACATCAATAAGTGTTCAGAATATTATTGCTAAATCTGATAGAAAATCTGGTATAACATCTACGATTGAACATCACCCCCAAGAGAAATCTAAATTTGATGCTACTTCAGATGGCATAGG
>DAOUWQ010000453.1 GCA_030667035.1 Candidatus Heimdallarchaeota archaeon
GTGTGATAAGGGAGATTTAGTAAAAATGCATCATTCTCTCTTAAAGGATGACCCCTTCATCAGCAAGGCTATTGGTCCTAATGCTAAAATCGAAAAAATGAAAGCAGTACCAATCCGATTTGGAGGTATACCACAAAGTTATGATAATAATCTACTAATTGTGGGAGATGCTGCAGGACATATCGATCCACTTACCGGAGAAGGAATTCAATATGCTATGGATGCTGCTGAATACGCTGCAAACACAATAATGAAAGCAAACAAGAAGGGAAACTATTCCAAGAGATTATTGAAAAATTATCAAAGAAAATGGATGAAATCTTTTGGTCGTGATTTCAAATGGTCACAAAGAATGGTTAAAGTTTGTACTAGATATCCAATCTTTCTGGATGCTTTTGCTTCAGCTAGTATTAGAAAAGGTGACAAATTTATGACCGTATGGGGCAAAATTATGACCGGTTCAAAAAGTAAACTTAACTTCTTCTTACCAAATCTAGCTTTTCCCTTAGTTATTGAAATAATTCGTTTGAAAATGAAAAAGAAATAATTGTATGGGTAGATTATTTACCCATATTATTATTATTCATCTTCTTCTTGTGAATCGGTTGCATCCTCAGTTAATCCTAACTCTTCCGAAAAGATTAATTTGAGCTCAGGTTTTATCTCAAAGGATACAATTCTACCATCTCGATGTTTATTTAGAAAATTAAGAGCAGCCATTTGGTTGAGGTATCTTGAAAGATTCCCTTGATCCATACCCAATTCATCAGAAAGTGCAGTGCCAACTACAGGTCCTCCGCCTTTTTCACTGATGATGCATTCGAGAATATCTCTCATTTTAGGTGTAAGGATTTGCTTAATGCGTTCACTTTGAGCATCTTTTAATTTCTCTCGAGCGAATTCTACACCACCTTCTACAGAAGGAAGATCTACTTTTTTGAGATTATTTTGGGCAGTAACATCCAATATAGATCTTAAGACTAGTAGTAACATTCGTGGATTCCCAGTAGCATACTCCTTGTTTACTTTTGAAATAATAGATTCATCAAATGGCGATAAACTATCAGGCTCTTCAGGACGAAATGCAGCTAATCTTTTTTGAATGATCTTAATTGCGATTTCATCAGAAACAGGTTTAAACTCAATTTCAACATGAACTCGAGTAGCTACAGCAGGATGAATCTCCTTTAAGGAAGCCCAAGCATTTGGTGTAGAACAAATTACTGTAATATGTCCTGGAATACCAACAGCATGACTCAAATATTCACGCAAAATTTCGAACGTTTTTCTAATTTCGCGTTGAATACTGGCTTCAATTATTTCTTCGAATTCATCTATTACTAACCCAGAGAGAAAATCATTAGCGCTAATTTTTTTGAAAAGTTTAGCCAAATCTTTTCCAGCTTGAAAAGGTTTGAATTTCGCATCAGGTAGAGAAGCTATTCCACGATAATGTTCCCAGAGTTTTTCAGCATATTCTCGCAAATCTTCTGGAACGTCTTCGTTATCCATTAGTGGGATACAAACACTTTCAAAAAGTGCATAGGTTACAATGCCAGGAGTTCCACCGGGTAATTTTGTATAAAAGACTAATGCTTTTTTCCGTTTTAAAGTTTCAATAATAGAACTGGCTCGAATAGATTTTCCAGATCCATATTCGCCAATAAGAGCAACAGTTGCAGAACCACCATTAAGTATAGTAGATAAATTAGAAGCTATCTTCTTATCGGCAGCAGTAATAACATGCATTTTAACAATTTCTTCAGAAGTCATCGATTCGGCAGATATTTTATCGAAAGGGTTTCTCCGGAGTTTATATTTTTTCAAGTATTTTTCTTCACTCAGCATGTCATCATAAATAGACAAGCAATTCACCTACAGTTATTTATTTAGATATAAAACAGGTATTTCAAAGATTAACTTCATGCTTAGTATGTGGGAATAATGTTCTATCAAGTAAAAGAATGTTGTTATTTGTAATATTTATTATAAAATGTTGAATTAGGAAAAATAATCAGCTATTTTTCCTATAGCTATAAGCACCACCTATATCACTAGCTATTAGCTTTTTATAATTGACAAAAAACTCAATGAAAAGACCTACGAAAATCAATTGAATAGCTCCCAGTACTAGAAGTGGCCAATCAATTGTACCATAAAGAAAGAAAGCTAATATTAAAAAGAATGATGTAGTTTTTGAAATCATACCAGAGGATATAACTAAATGATTTTTTGTAAAATCTAATCCTACTAGAAAATAGTTGAAACCTATTATTCCAGATAAAAGTAAGAAACCATACATCCAAAAGCCAGCTTCAGCATAAAGAGTTGATAAACCAAAGAAAGGCAAGAAACTAGAAACTGTTAGGGTTAGTAGTGCGAAGATTACTACGAAAATAATATTCAATAACCCTGCAATAAGGAACAAATATTTGTAATAGACTGCTTTATTCATATATCCACACTCAATGATTTATGTAATACAATTTTAATGATCAATACTATATAGAAATGATATGAAGGACATTTTTTAATAACCTTTCGAGTAGAGAGTAAAGTCGAAATAAAATTCAATGAATTTTAATAGTCTTTTCAGAAAAAGATTACTGATAGATAGAGTGA
>DAOUWQ010000285.1 GCA_030667035.1 Candidatus Heimdallarchaeota archaeon
AAGAAGATTTCTCCCAGATATTGATGATGCAGAACTAGCCATTACTCCTGAATTACTTGAAAAGTTAGAAGTAACTCATGATGATCTACTATCTGGTATGAAAGAAATTCAACCATCAGCAATTCGTGAAGTATTTACTGAAATACCTAACATTCGATGGAATGATGTAGGTGGATTGGATGCCCAAGTACGTGAATTGAAAGAAGCAATTGAATGGCCACTTAAGTTTAAGGAATCATTCACAAGAATGGGTATTACACCTCCAAGAGGAGTGTTACTTTTCGGTCCTCCTGGTTGTGGAAAAACATTGCTAGCTAAAGCTGTTGCAACAGAAAGTGAAGTTAATTTCATTAGCATTAAGGGACCTGCTCTCTTAAGTAAATGGGTTGGAGAATCAGAAAAAGCTGTTCGAGAAATATTCCGGAAAGCAAAGATGGCATCACCATCAATAGTTTTCTTTGATGAAATTGACTCATTAGCTCCACGAAGAGGAAGCGGGTTCGGCGATTCAGGGACAACTGAAAGAGTAATTAGCCAACTATTAACTGAAATAGATGGTCTCGAGATGATGAAACAAATAGTAATCATTGCAGCAACAAATAGACCTGATATTGTGGATACTGCACTTCTCAGACCCGGAAGATTCGATAGATATGTTCTAATTCCACCCCCAACGCAAAAATCGCGTCTAAAGATTCTAGAAATCTTTACTAAAGAAATGCCAATAGAAGACACTGTCGATTTGAAAGCACTGTCAAAATCACTAGATGGTTTCTCAGGTGCAGATATTGAATCACTTTGCAGAGAAGCAGCAATGCTTGCTTTAAGAGAAGATATGAATACAAGCATAGTGAAGCTTAAACACTTTCAGGCAGCTATGCAAAAAGTTCATGCATCAATCACACCTGAAATGATGAAATTCTATGAAAAAGCTGCTGAGAAATTTAAGAGAACTAATATTGAAGTTTCTGCAATAAATACCACAATTTAATGTGGGAATTAATAAATAAATAAAGTAAGAAAGGATCTGCAAAGATCCTAAAAATATTTTTTTTAACGATATCTATCCCAAAAATCAAAGAGTATTCCCAATACAGCAACTAACTGAATGTCACTAAGTGAGCCTCTATAATATAACATAGTTGAGCCCGAGCTGTTTCTAATTGAACCATTACTAGCATAGCCAATTGTAGAACCACTACTATTAGTAATTGAACCAGATTTAAAATATCCTACAGTGCTCCCAGAACTTTTGGTCACACTACCTGAACTAAATCTACCGATAGTGCTTCCGCTAGAATTTGTGATGCTCGAACCACTAATTCTGCCAATGGTGCTTCCACTAGAGTTTAAAATGGAGCTACCATCAACATACCCAATTGTTGAACCTGAACTATTTGTAATTGAAACTCGACTCAATGATTTCACCAATCCATCTGTATCAAACAAAACGCTTGGAAATAAAAATACTCCTTTTTAGGAAAAATCATCAAGTATTCTCAAAAGAATAATTAATCATCTTCGTATATTCATAATTTTTCATTCTTAGTTTCTTTACCAAAACTATATGCGCCTACGCGAACCTGTTTCACCTTGGTAGTAGAGCTTTTGTGAATGTTTAATTGGTACTTTTCGCATTATCTCTGAGTAATTTGGGTTGGGAAGCTCTTTCAAACAAGAAATTATTTTGTTGGTAGTATTGAGTTCTGGGTCGGTTTCCAACAATAATTTAGTATAGTCTATTTCTGATTGAGTAAAATCCCTTTCCATCTTATCATTTTCAAGAAATAGACAAATAAGATGAACTTTATCCTTTATTGTTTCGTTAAAGAGAAGCGAGGAAATTTTTGCTGAGAGCCTCTTATCGTTTTTCTGTACAAATTCAGGATTTAGAATTAATAGTTGAGATAAAATATTATAATATTGTTCAGCACCATCTCCAAGAGCATTAATACAAGCAATTTCAAGTGGTGTTTCTTTTTTCACTTTCTTCCCCAAATGTAATTAGCACAACCAAGTATTTAATATTATCAGTTAGCTTAAGGCTTAGAATAAAAAATTAAAAATAGAGACTTTTGATACTACCAAATTCATAAAACATTTTGTAGCAAAGAAACATTTATCTTCGTATATCCATAGTTTTTTAAAAGAGATTATTTAAGAATCAACTAGGGAATTTTTTTCCAACCTTTTAAACTCAATAATTTTCAAAAGGAGTTTTACAACCAAAATGTCAGAAAAATCAAAAATATGGAAGACTATGCCTCTCTCAACTGCAGTACTAATGGCCATCGAGAAAAGACAAGGAGTCATTTTGGATGATGAATTAGGAAATATCCTATCAATGGAGTTCGGTGACGTTTCTAAAGCAGAGATAAATCAGACATTAATGGATCTCGAAATCAGAGGACTAGTTCATGTTAGCTTTATAACTAAGAACAAAAGACGCATTGAAAGAATAAAAGATAACATGCTCTATATGGCAGTAGGCGAGGATTAAAAAAAAGAGTCTATTCGAGAAATTCTCAAATACTAATCAATATTTTTTACAAAAAAAGAGTTAGTTGTAGCGTTGAGTCACGCTACAGTAAAGCTTTAGTTAGAATTAAGCTCCGCTTCTTTCGCGCTCAATTTTCTTTCGGAGCTCAGCAATTTCGTCTCCGACTTCATCATCATCTTCTTTTTCAGTTACTTTGGTTTTTCCAGATGAAACACTGGTTCCAACATCAGGTAACTCATCGACTTGACCAAGGGAGAGTTCCATCTCTAATTCGGCCATTTCCTGGTCGATCATATCTTCCATATCGATATCGAGTTCGGTTTCTGAAAAGGAAGTATCGGCTAATGCTTCGGAAGCAAATGAAACTTTTTCCATAGAGGATTGCATTTCAAACATAGCGCGTTCGGTGTCAGCAGGTGTGACATCTTTCAGAGTGTCCTCAATAACTACAACACCATCTTTAATAGCATGAGTTGTTTCAGCAACATCCTTTGCTTCGGAGATGGATTCGATCATTCCTTGTAAGTTCAAGATTTTATTCTGAGTTTCATTCAATTTCTTCAAATATAATTGACGACGCATAAGAGCTTGTTTTGCCCCTGCTTTATTGCCACCCTTCATCATATCTTTGGCAATACCTTTTTGTTCATCAGCTTGTTGCGTTAATCGTCTAGACTGTAGAGTATATTTGTTGATAACTCGACGAATTTTACTAATACTTTCAGTGTCCTTGGGCTGATTTTTGCCAAAGAGCCAATTTTTAACTTTGGGCATGTTTCTATTACCACCTAATTTTTTTACAAATATTTTGTTTTGAAATTTGGTTTTTCCCTCACTATGTTCCGAGCCTTCTCATTCATCGAGCTTGTCGCGCTCTCTAAGTTAGCGTTGCTCATGAGAGGGATTAGTTAGATGCAATCAGCATCTTTGGTATGATCAAGATTTCTCTTTTCTCCTTACCGATTCTGAGCTATCCTTTATGATTATTCTGTCATTCACAATTTTTAATGTTCCCATATGATACTCATTGATTGCCAAGTTAACCATTAACAATAAATGTGTTCTCAATGAGCTTCTTTTATAGTCCATTGCTTCTACTGTGCGTTTTAACTCTTCAGAGTAATATATAAAGTTATACAATTTATAAGCTGACTGACTTCTTTTCTCTATTTCTTCTGCTAGTTGTTTGAAGTCTATTTTTCCGTTATCAAAGTCATATCTTGCCTTTGCTTTCAGTGGTTTTTTCCTTGTTATGTAGGAAGCTAGACCATCATATCGTTTAATGATTTTGATGAACTGATTTCCATTCATTTCTTTAT
>DAOUWQ010000080.1 GCA_030667035.1 Candidatus Heimdallarchaeota archaeon
AATTTGAATCCACGGCCTCCTGAATTTTTTTCTTACAGGACTCATCCTCTAAGATTGCAAATCAGGCGATCTTCCAGTCTGATCTACCGGCCCAAATCGTTATTTTTTTTGAGTATGTTTCTCTTTTTGAATCTTTGGATTAGGAAAATTTTTTCTTTTTGTTACACCGCATAAGTTACTATTATTAAGACATTAATCAGCACATGTCCAAAAGATACTCCGAAGATATTTTCTGTTTCCATTACTGTTAATCCTGTTAGTACACCAGATACTATAATGAAGAATATTGAATTGACAACACCAATATAATCTCGTAACCAGAAGAATTCTTGTATATGTCCTCCTAACCAAGCAATATTTTGAAGAATAAAGCCCAACATTTTCCCACTCTTTATCTCGAGAGCACCTCTAAACAATTTCAGAGAACCTTTAGCTTGGCTAAATTGTATCTGAATAAATGCTTTCGAATAGAATTCAAAAACTATGACATTTATTGCAAAGAATGACATTAGTGCAAACCATTCTCCAGGCCCAAAAAGGAAATATCTGATAGGATTGACATTTGTCATATACTTTTGTGAAATGAGAATCCACGGATAAAATAATCCTGCGTGCATTACGCATCCTTGTATTAAGCTGCTAATGATTTTCTTTGAAGACATTCCTTTTTTAGTTGCTAAAAAGAAATACTTTGCTTTACCCGTTTTTATTTGAAAAATAGCCAAGTAAATTATTGGAACTACTGCAAAGCAAACAAACATTAAAACAACGTGGAAATAATATTCGCTTCCAAGAATTTCAAAATGACCAAGATATTCTACTGGAAAGTAAATGGCTAAAGCGATTACTCCAACAATAATATTGGCGATTACTGCATCTTTTAAATTTAACTCGCTAGCCTTATCTCCACCAAAATAAAACTCAAACACTCGAGTAGATTTTATTTGATGTGTAGTAGCAGAAGTATCTAGATTTTTTTCCGACATTTGGTCAGTTACTTCATTTTCTTCAGATATCTCTTCTGCTTTTGACATAGAACAATTAATTACAATTAGATTTAATTAAGCTTCCTTTTTCGCATCAAAATTATCTGTTGGCAAGAAGAGTTATTAAAAGAGTATAATTATTCATTCTTGAGTTGCAATGACTATCAATCAAGTTGATTTAGGTGAGGAATATAAAAAAGGAGTAATTTGCGATTTACATTGCCATTCTTCATACGCTGGCGGTACAGGTAGTTTGGACCTACGTACAGCCGTAGAAAATATGCCAATGAAAGGTGTACAATTAGTAGGTACGGGTGATTGTCTTTTTCCCCCGTGGCTAAAAACACTGAAAGAACAATTACATGATCCTGAAGAAACAGGTATTTTCGAATTAAAAAACGCTTCAGAGCAAGATAAAGCTACAAAATTTGTTCTACAAACTGAATTAGCAATTACTGCTCCTATTGGTGTAAATAGAAAAGTTGTTCACTGTGTTTTTCTCTGGCCGAGTTTTGATGTGGTAGATGAAGCAATTCAAACGATAGAAAAAATGGGCGTAAAGAATTCCATGGGTAGACCATTTGTTACTAATAATTCTATCGAGGAAGTTGGCGCGAAGATTAATACATTGTTAGATATTGATCCCTTAGTTGAATTTTTCCCAGCGCATATTTTAGTTCCCTTAGGAATTTATGGTCCGAAACCCTCCATAACTTATTTATCAGATTATTTTGGTGATGTAGCCGAACGAATCCATGCTTTTGAAACCGGGTTAAGTGCTGATCCAACAATTACTGCCCTTATACCCGAATTGGATAAGCTTACTTTGCTTTCAAATAGTGATGCGCATTCTGCAGCTCTCAATCGTCTTGGAAGAGAGTTAACAAGTTTAGATATGAAAAAAATGACTTTTGCAGAATTAATTGATACTCTTAGAAACAATCGAGTTTGTTATACAGCTGAATTTCATCCTTCCGAAGGACGTTATTTCCTAACAGGACATAGAGCCGGTGTAAACAACCACAAAGCTGACGAGTACTGTGTCTATTCTCCTGATACAGTCCCAAAGGATATGATCTGCCCGATTTGTGATTTAAGTTTGAAACCAGGTGTTCTTCAGAGGGCGATGGAATTAGCTAAAGCTCAAGGCAGTGAAAGAGAATATGGTACAATGTATGGACCAAAAAGAAACTTTTACCGTATGGTCCCCCTTGTAGAAATCATAGCAAATGGTATTGGAATCAAGAGTCCAAACACAAAAAGTGTAAGAAAAATATACGAACTAATAATTGGTGCAATAGGTAATGAATGTCAATTATGGACCACTCCTCTTGCTAAACTAGAAGAAGTACTTCAAAAATTAGTTGCTGAAAAAATAGCTAATGCAATAATTGAAGTGCGTAAAGGCAATTTTTGTTTCGCTCCCCCGGGCTACGATGGCAGTTATGGGGAATTAACTATTGGAGAAACATCAGATTATTCATGAATTAAGATTATCAAAGGAGAACTAAAAAGGAAAAAACAACGAACATTGGATGATTTTAGTTAGCTAGTGAATATTTTTACTTATCTTAGCCAAAATATTATGTAATCGTAATAGATATCTCTCTGCAGCTGAATCCTCTGAATCTAATATTACTAAAAGAACTGACTGTTCTTTAATTTTCAATAAAAGAACTTGCTTTCCACCCATTGCGAGTTTCGCAAATTCATTTGGTTGCTTTGCTGCAAGAAGGTTCTGAAGTTTATTTAATTGTAGGTCCTTAACCGATTGCATCCAATCATTGATGTCTGAAGTTCTTCTACTAACAAAGAATTTACTACTGGGACAAATTATTCCAGTTAAGAAAATCTCTTTGTAAATATCCATCATAGTATAGAGTTGATCTTCTTCTTTTTTCCAGTTACTACTGTCGTCTCCAAATGATATATTTGAGGTTTGTCGGTCTAAAGCATTACTAGAACCATTTTCTCCTTTAAATTCCCTCATTTCCTTAGAAAGTTGTCCAAGAATCTCATGCTCGGAGGTTGTTTCTATATTTTGAAGAATCTTTATACCAGTAGTATCTCGTCGTAAGCCTTCACATCTATTCATTAATTTTGCAATAGTTTTAGATAACTTCTCCTCATTTGCTAACCCTTTAATTACTTCAAAAACACAAAAATAATCGGTGCTTTCACGGATAATAAAACGATAATTTTGAGTACTGACCTCTTCCACTGTGCCTGGATCGAGATTTTTCATCGATTTTATGATACCAATAATGAAATTGGAAAGTGTTTGGATATTGAAAGTGGGTTCTTCTCGATAAAATTCGGAATAAATCATTTGGTCATTATCTTTAGAAATGACAAACAACCCATCAACCCCCGCAAGTATGTTGACAATATATTTGATATCTCTGCTCTTTTTAAAATCTGATTCAAGTTTTTTCTGAGCGTCAATATACCGTGCTTCTTTTGTACGGATTTTTACCAATCTTCGACCAAGTTTCTCATATTCGGGTGTTTCTGTTAGATTTGAAATTAATAATGCACTATCAATATCGGAGTTACTAGCTCCTTCAAAACGGGAGATAATTTTCATTATAAAAGGTTCGTAGTTTTCTATTGCATTAACTGTTTTTTCTATCCATATAACAAAAAAGAATTTTTCGCGTAATTCAAAAATAAAACTGGAATTTGAAGTAACGATTGTTTTAATATTCTCAGAACTAATAACTTCTGAAAGTGCTTGTAAGCTTGAAAGAAGACCCGCGAGAAGGATTACATCTATTTCTTCTTCAGTCAAAAATTCAATATATTTTGGGAGTCCTGATTCTTCAATAACAACAAAACCTCTCATAGAATTATAAAATTCTTCTGCTAATTGTGTTTCTTCAATTTCTTGAGAGGTCAAGATAACTTCTGCCACCAAATAACTTGTAGTCAATACAAATGGAATAATATATTCTAATTAACACATCTACTGTAACCTAGATTAAAAACTACTCTTTTGAGGCAAAAAAATAAATGCCATTCCAACCTTAATTTTGTAAAGAGACACAATCAAAAAGAAAAAGCTTCATCATATTTATTAATTAAAATCAAATGCAATGTTACTGAAAAGCATAAAGGACTATTTCTAAAATGACCAGTAAAACCGACGTCGATGAGTTACTGAAAAAGTGTGTTCAATGTGGTTCGTGCGTATTAATATGCCCAATTTACAGAGCAACAGGCCAAGAAGTTTTTTCCCCTCGAGGGAAGCTTTACTATTTAAAATTAAAAGATGCATTACCAGAGAAATTCGATGATGAGGAATTAGCAAAGGATTATGCTTCAACTATCTTTACTTGTGCTTTTTGTGGGCGTTGTGTTGAAACATGTTCTTCTGAAGTGAAATTAACTGATATCTTTAGAGAACAAAGAAGGGATACTGTTAAGCTCTTTCCTAAAATAATTCAAATTGAAGAAAACATCAGTGATGAAATGAATGTTTATGGATTAGACAATGAAATGAGAGCAGAATCTTGGACAATGGAACTCGAAGATGAATTCCCTGATATAGAGGATAAAATCTATAGTGAAGGCAAAACGTCCGATACAGTATTTTTCGTAGGTTGTTTAATGTCATTTAGAAGTAGACATACAAACGTGCTAAAATCCATTTTCAAAGTAATGGAGTATATCGATGAAGATTATCTTGTTCTCGGAGGAGAAGAATTCTGTTGTGGACATCCACTTGATCTTATAGGAAGAGTAGAGGAAGCAGATAAACTAAGGGCACACAACACAGTGGTCTTTACCAAGACAAAAGCAAAAACGATTATTACTGATTGCCCTGGATGTTTAGAGGCATTAAGAGATCATCATAAAATAGACACCGCTGTTAGAATTTTACATTTAACGGAATATTTTGATGAAAAAATCGACTCAGTTCCCAGGAAATTAAATATCAAACTCAAATATCATGACCCATGTGAATTGTTTAGAAATAATGAAGTAATTGAAGCACCAAGAAATCTAATGAAAAAGATGGGCATTGAAGTAATTGAAATGGAACCGTCTTGTTGTGGTGGTGGGGGAATGTTACGTGTTACAAATAATGAAATAGCACAAGATATTATCGATCAAAGAATAGTAAAAGAGAAACTCAAAGAGGAGGATACTTGTGTAGTGACTTGTTGTCCTTCATGTCTCGAGCAATTTGAACAAAGTGGGATAACTACTTGGGACATCGTAGAACATCTTGCTCAAGCGATTTCAACTGAGGAGGAGACCTAAATGGAAAAATTGCGACGAATAATTATTGGTTCAAATGCTTCTATTTTTCAGAAGATTGACCCAGATTCAAACATTAAAGTTTTTACACCAACAAACGAACTTGAAATAAACGAAGCAATCACTTTTGCTCGAGAGAACAATTTACCTATTACAACTAAAGGTGGTGGTTCAGGTCTAAGTGGTGCTTGTACAGGTGCATCAAGAAAGAAAGTAGTTATTAGTGCTATGAGATTGAAAAAAGTACTTGAGCTGAATTTTAAAGATGGATATGCAGTTGTTGAACCTGGAATCACTCCAGATGAATTAAATGAAATAATTCAACAACAAAAAGCAAATTGGAAATTTTTCATTGCTCCCTCAAGTAGAGACATCGCCACTTTGGGAGGAATTCTAAGCACAGATGGCGGTGGAAATGATGCTTGGTTAGCAGGAACAATGGTTGATAATGTTCTTGCTGTTGAGCTAATCGATTATAATAACAACAAAATCATTGTAGAACAGCTTGAGGACCAAAAAGATAAGCTCAAAGTGAAAATAACTTCTGAGAATAAAGAACTAGAGAAGAAATTACAAGAAGCAAATTTTTCATTGATGGATATTGCAGGATCACAAGGAGTACTTGGTTTTATTTCTAAAATCAAAGTGGAAATTAAAACATTACCAGATACCGGAGAGCTAAGTTATGCTTTTGTTCATTGTGACAATCTAAACGCTTTTGGAAAAGTAATCTATGATTTAATTGAAAATGATATTCCATTAACCTATGGTGAAAGTATCGTACAAGCAGAACATCCTGACATCGCTACTAAAACAAATCCTCCGATGTTTATCTTTGAATATCCCAGAAAATACAACGATAAAATGATTGAGATAATCAAAAACATCCCCTCTACCACTTTTTCGAAAGTAGACTTAGAAGAATTTGAAAAGATAAAAGATATACGAATAAATATGGCTAAAAGAAATCCCCCCGAAGGATATCAAATCGCTCTATTCGAAGGATATGGTATTTACGGTGAAAATCTGCTAAGATTTGAGGAAATGATTAAAGAAATCAATGAAACGTTAGGAAAATACCGTTTCTTACCTTTTATTAAATTCGGCCATGCACCATCTTTATGGCATGTAGGAAATGAAAAAATAAAAGGACTCATTATGCATTCACGTGAAATTCGTCCAACGAATTTTACTCGAGACTTAGTTTTCAATGGTATTGTCGATTTAGTCGAAACGTGCGAACGACTTGGTATAACTCCAAAACCAGAACATAAATGGCCATTTTCAAAAACAACTGTGAAGCACAAAAGACTTACAGAATTAACGAAATTACTGGGAACAAATTTCAATCCATTTTTGTTGGATTGTACATTGGAAGAACTATCAGAAATGGTTTTTTAAGTTTGCATTTACCGAATCGGTGATAATTACCAATTCGGTATTTTTTCTTGTCTATTTTTCCTTATGCATTTCTAATACAATTTTAACTGCTTCTACAACAAAA
>DAOUWQ010000373.1 GCA_030667035.1 Candidatus Heimdallarchaeota archaeon
GTGAATCCCATCCACGTTAAATTATCAAGATAACGAACATTTGGTATGAGCAAAGGTATAGCTGGGAATCTAAAAGGCATCCAAGCAATTGGAATATTAACAAAGGCTGATCTCATCAAGAAAAAGATGACTGTTATAGGAACAAACCAAACTAACATTGGTTTCATATTTTGAATCATCATTTCACTTTGGATTTTTTTGATGTAGTCTTCCCTTCTTTGAACTTGTTGCAACAATTTCTTATTAGCAGATTCCATTGCTAACTTTTTTTTAGCATTGTGAATTTTGATTTCTTTCTGGTTTCTGCTAATTTTCTTAACATCAACAAGAGCCTTAGTTAATAGACTCATTAACACCGCTATTAATATATTAAACAAGATTATGAAATAAGTTGATCCAGGGGCATATAATATACCGATGGCTTCAAAGATGTAACTAAACCATGCTCCTATGGGATCAAGGAAACTTAACAAAGCCAAAGTGTTTTTTCTCCTAATGTAGCTACTTTTGTAGTTCTATGGATAAGTAGGCATATTTAATCTAATAAAAGATTTCTTATTATTCGATAAAATGCCATGCTTTATACTCTGAAGAGAAATAGAAAAGAGTATTATTAATACTTACCTACTCTAGTATCGCAATCAAGAGTAATAAAAATCGAACTTTTCATCAAGAAGGTAACACTTAAATCTTCATTCCAAACACAATATTCAAGAATGATAACTAAATTTCGCGATATAGCGAACGATAGTGTTCAGTAAAAAACGGAATAGTGAAGCTAATGAAACCAAGTGAACGTTTTGCCAAGAAAGTTTGGCGAAAACCACCCAAAAAAGATTCTGTAGGTCATAAGGTTCCTGCGAAGTCTGGTCTAGGAAAATGCGCGATTTGCAAAAAACAAATTACTAGCACCAAGAGACGATTAATGAAAGATAACACTAAACCAACTAAAAGTCATACTAAGACCAACAGACCATATGGTGGTTATCTTTGTACAAAATGTTTTAGAAAACAAATTATCGAGACAAACAGAGCTTCAACAGAAGCTTAATTTTCTCTCCTTAGTTTTGCTCTTTTCTAGATCTCTGTAGCATTCTTTTTAATAACATTTGTAAAATTTTTAATACATAGCAATTTGATTAAGAATGGTGAAAAATATGGAATTTAATTTACCTGTTGATACAATTCACGCTGAGAAATTTATCGTAGAAGAAAAGCATATAGCAGATATGCTTGGTAGTGGCAAGGTAGCAGTCCTTTCAACTCCCTCAATGATTTTGATGATGGAACATACAGCAATGAACCACGCACAGCAACATTTGCCTGATGGTTGGATAACTGTAGGCACTAAAGTATGTATTTCTCATTTACGAGCTACGAAACAAGGGGTTGAAGTTTCTGTAAAAGCTAAATTAACCTCTTTCAAGAATAAGCATCTAGTCTATGATGTTGAAGCTTTTGAAGGAGAACATAAAATTGGGGAAGGAACACACGAAAGACACATAGTCAATAAAGAAAAATTCATGGCACGACTGTGAGTTTTTCATTAAATAAAAAATAAAAAGAGGATGGTAGAAAAAACTACCATTTATTATTTATTCTATTTTTAGATCAATCAGTTGGTTGCATACCATCTATTAAAACAATAATAACAGACATTCCAATTGGAATGAGAACATAAGTAAGTAAAGCCATTAATACTGTTCCTTGTGTTCCTGATTCAGAACTCATAATTGCTAAGACTGCGAGCATGATAACAAAGAAGATTGGAGTTACAACACCAATAACTAAGAATAATTCTGCAACTACTCCTAAACTTTCAATAAATTCTTTTTCTTCACGAACCTTCTCACGCATCAACATCTTCGTTTCATTAGTGAGATAGCTAGTTAGATCTCCACCGCTGATAACAACTGAAACTAATCCTTCTAAGAAAGATGAGTAAACTCTTGATGGTGAATTTTCTGCTGCTAATTCTAGTGCACTAAGTAAATCGTACCCAAGGATCTCGATATTTCGAGTAATTTTTTCTGCTTCTTTAGATACTTCAAGTTTGATATTTTCATTAGCTAATGCTAAGAATGCTTTGTCAGGAGCTACTCCTGCTGAAGCCATTGCAGCGATAAATGAAGACGCAGTTGGTAGGGAAGACTCAAGTGCTCTCTTTCTATTACCTGCGATGTAATTTGGGTAAACATAGAATCCTATTATGGTTGCTAATGGCACTAAAATTCCTACTAATAATGCTACCCACCAAATAATGCTACCTGCAAACAAATAGATAATACCAATACCAAGAGGGAAACCAAGTATTGCTGCGAAAATTGTAATCGTTACCGCCATTGAGAGATACATTCGTAGGCTTACACCCATATCTGCTTTTCTTAATGACTTTCCAAGGTTTTCAAAACGAGGTAATATTGGTTCCAATAATCTTCCAACACGAAGATAAGATATTCTTCTAAATGCTTTACTCATAGGATTTTCCTTCCTCTTTAATTGTTAAACGTTATCTATTTTAAATCTTGGTGCTTTTGCAAAACATCAAATAATCTTATTTTTTGCAAAATTAGAGCTGAAAAGGACCTATTGTAGTCCTCTTCTTGCTCGTTCAAATGTTTTCTCGGGATTACTATAATACTCTCGAACTACAGTACTAACGTCTTCCCAGTATCTGACTTTCTTCTTCACCATCCATCGTAGAACTACCTTTCTTCGATCGATTTCATCCCAGCATTCTTTATCAGAAGAACCGAGACTATCTCGAATTCGTTCAACTATGTAGGATCGTCCATAGAAGGTGAAGTTGTCCTCTCTGGGATTCCACTTAAACACCGGATTCGTTAGCAATTCATTGGTTACAGGATCGACACCAGCAATTTCGGTGACTTCCACAGTTCGTCTCATAAATTTGCCACCCAAACGTACTTTTGATTGAACAGCAACAATATCGAGTGAACGTAGAAGTGTTCGTGGAATGTTCATTGGTTCTGATTCTAACCTGTGAATTACTGATTCTACTGAATCTCCATGGATTGTAGCTAAACCAAGATGACCGGTAGCCATCGATTGGAAAAGCATATATGCTTCTTCACCACGGATTTCTCCGACTAGAATATAGTCGGGTCGCTGCCTTAGTGCAGCTTTTAATAGGTCAAACATGGA
>DAOUWQ010000366.1 GCA_030667035.1 Candidatus Heimdallarchaeota archaeon
TCATAGTTGATGAAAATGGAATTAATAAAAGAATACCACCCCGTCCTAGTATATTATTCGATAAGTCAGCAATAGTTATTGTTTCAAAACTTGATAGAAAGGTCTACGATTTCACAGGACCAAATGCATCTGAAACAAAACTTGCAGCAGCAACTAAGCTAGCTTCTGATTTAGGTATGAAATTTGGTTTTGATGTTGAAATTATATTCTTTCCTTCAAAGGATATTCCTGCAGACCACATTCAATTCATCGAATACTTTTGCGATGAATATTATCTACCAAAAGTAGAAATTGCTAAATCGCTGAATTACAAATGCTATTTTTGTGGTAAAAAATTAAACAAAAATAGTGATATTTGTTCCTCTTGTGGAAAAGAGGTTATCTATTGTTGTGTATGCAATCTACCAGTATCATTCGAAGAAAAGCTAGGAAAGTGTAGTTTGTGTGGTGAATCCGCACATCTGGTTCATTTCCAAGAATGGCTCAAAGTATTAGGTATGTGTCCTAAATGTGATAAAAAACTTTCACCAGAAGGTGTAATTCCGATAACAGATAAAAACAAAGATTCTTTTTTTAAGTAGAGAAACTAGAATATCATGTATTATAGGAATCCAGTCCTGTTAACAATTTATGAGTTTGCTGTAATCTATCAACAATAGGGATTTCTTGAGGGCATTTAGATTCACATTCTTTACATTCTATACAAGCTTCAGCATTTTTGCCTGGAAATTTAACATGATTGCCTATTGCTTTGTATTTTGCTTTCGCGTCCTCCCAGTTTCCAGCTCGTCCAACAGATATCATGAGTAAATCCATAATAACTCTGATATTGACTCCTTCAGGGCAAGGTTCACAATAGCCACACTGAGTACAATTTATAGCAGCAATTTCTTTGTAACCTTGAGTAATTTTTTCTACTCTAATAGATTCTTCAGGTGAGAGAGTTACTTTTTCTTGAGACGCCAAATCCAGATTATCTTTAACCATTTCTTCTGAACCCATACCCGATAAAGCTACTGCTACTTGAGGATGTGTCCATACAAATTTCATTCCTAGATCAATGTAATTATTTCTACCTGGTGAGAGAAATTCCTTCATTGCTTCTGGTGGTTCTAAGCCCAGTCTTCCCCCAGCATTAGGACCCATAAGAATAACTCCAAGACCCTGCTCTGCTGCATATTTTATTACTTCATCATTCTCTCTGTGTAAAAGATTGTACTGTACTAACATCACTTCAAAATGACCTGTATCAATTAATTTTCGAATATTTTCAGGTTCATCGTGTGATGAAAACCCTAAATGTTTGATTTTGCCTTGCTCTTTTGCCTTTCGAGCTTTTTCATTGATGCTTAATTTCTCAAATTTATCTTTATACCTCTTATAGCTCATACCATGAACAAGATATACATCTATGCAGTCAACACCTAATTTCATCAATTGCTCATCAAGTAATATATCAAAATCATTTGAGGTTACTAATTTTGGAGTGTATAATTTTGTTTCTAGGATAACTTTCTCACGATAACCATCTTTCAAAGCTTTTCCTAAGATAATCTCGCTTTTCGAACCGTGATATATGTAAGCAGAATCGACGTAATTTATTCCTCCATCTATTCCCATTCGAATTAATCTAATAGCTTCCTCTTCATCAACTTCCGTTGTACTTGGATTCTTAATTGGTAATCTCATACAACCAAAGCCAATAATTGATACCTTCAAACCTGTTTTTCCGAGTGTTCTATATTGCATTAAAATCACCCATAACAAGATATGTCAACTGTTGACACCTATTGTCAATAATGGACAGCTATATATATTAGTTTTTCTTCTAATCTACATGAACGTATATCGATCTAAGATATTGAAAGATGTGAAAAAGTATGGCAACGAAAGAGAATCGAAAATACAAAGATTTCATTGATTATACACCTGAATTAATCAAATACATCGATCATGAAGAAAACAAAATCGCACATAAATATTCCATTATTTTGAAAGCTTTACATAAAAAAAGTATGACTGCAAAGGAGATACATGAACTTTATTTTGATACTGAAACAGAGAAACATACTTGCACTTTAAAAACAATATACAGATATCTCGAGAGATTAGATGAAGCTAATTTTGTAACCATTGCAGGTCACCGCATGACCGAAGGGAGCAGGCAGACAGAGAAATTATATTCTAGAACTGCAAAAATCTTACTTGCTAAAAAGGATGAAAAATATCTTTCTGGGAAACGTGAACATAGGAAGAATATGTCCAACAAAATCGGCATTTTACTTAGAGAAGTTTTTAATAAAAAGGATATGGAGTTAGAGGAATTCAACAAAATTATGATTGAAATCTTGAATCAAAACCATATTATTACCGATAAAATTTTTGATGATATTTATAAAAATGAAGAGCTTGCCAATCTCTATGCAAATACTGACCTTGATGTAATAGAGCTTGTTAATATCTATGGTATGTTTTTGATTACCCTTCTAAAGAACCAAGAGTTAGTTGATGAAATAAAAAGTTTATTTCTTTGAGAAAAAAGATAGGAAGGAAATGATTGAATCATTTCTTCTTTTTACGAGTAATAATTGAGAGTATGATAATACTGAATATTGTTGGATATAGGAAAATAGTACCTTCATTTGTTGGGAGCGGTGTTGTCGTGAGGGGAGGAGGAGGTAATTCCACATCATCAAATGTGGGCCAATAATTCCGATAATAAGTAATCATATTTGTTGTAAATGCACTTTGTGCTTCTCCGAGTGTTGCGAAGAATTCTAACTGTAATTCATCACCAATGACACTCGTTGAATTAACAAGCATCTCGAATTTCCCGAATATACTAGTGTTGTAAGGCCCCCAATCACTTGCATAATGGGATCTTAATTCTATAATACCACTGGTGTTATCACCTTCGGCTAATAAGATATGGCCTAAAGAAGTTGCTTTAAATCCTGGCGTATCAGCATAATTAACATGAGTTCCACCAATTCCTAAAATATCATCGGTGAGATTCTTCGCAAGATTGTTTTTATTCTTCCAATATGTTTCAGATGTTGTAAATTCTCTATTTAAGAATGTAAGTAATCCAAAATCATGGTGACCAACCCATTCATCCTCTACGAGGTAACTATCATAGGGTCCTGTTTTGTAATACCAATTCCCCCAAAATTCGTCGTCTTTATGAATGAAGA
>DAOUWQ010000188.1 GCA_030667035.1 Candidatus Heimdallarchaeota archaeon
CTAATTTCGATTTTGCCATATCATCTTTGTAATTTAAAGATAATAGTTCATACTCCAGAGTAGCCATAGGTGAAGCAGAGGCGATACCCAAAGCAGATTCAAGTTGGAAACGCATAATTAATTTTGCCATATCTTCTTGTGAAGTAAAGTCTCCGGAAGTTTTTTCATAGCTTTTTGATACAAGCCATAAGATAATATCAGCTACGCCTTTATTTGTTAAATCGTCTAAATTTTGTTTCAAATCTTCATGGAGGATTTCAGCTTCAATCAATGCGCGAAATACCCAATTAGTGCCTTCCGCATTCGCTAAAATATCACCTAAAATTTGGATTTGTTTTATAAGATGATCTTTAGCTTCTTCCATTTGTATTATAATATCAACAAAATCTTGTTTCTTAAAATACCCTCTAAGCATATGAAGTGCTGCTTCAAAATCTGTTGATCCTTTGTGTTCCTCAACCCACTTGTCTAAAACAGGTATTATTGTGTTTGCAGCGATGAACTGCCTCTCCATCATAATCTGCGTTGCTAAAGCGATTAAATCGCTTCCTTTCAGTTTTCCTATTTTAGCGTATTGCCCTTGGATTTTTTTCCCTTCGTTTATTAGATTATTTGGAAATGATTCTCTGAAAAAAGCTATCCATTTGCCTTCTGAAATTGCAAATTTGTGTAAATACGTTTCTATCTCGGGAGGTTCTTCACCAATTTTTTCAAGCCTTTTTAATTCGGAGCGAAGATCACTTACAATTAATTCTGGGTCAACGTTTAAATCAGTAGATATTAAATGGATTATCCCAGCGAATTCTTGCTTGCAATCATATTTAGCGGAAATATCTTCTATTGTCTCAAGAGAAATCTTATCAACTCTTGTAGTAAAATCTATAAAATTATCCCCAAGAGGTATTCCCATTTGGTTTTCATTTTGGAAAGCCATTCTGTTTAATTCTCCAATTCCCCCTTAAATTAAGGGGTATTTAACTAGTTCTTTAACTTGATATTACTATTTATTCTTCATCAGTTAAAAACTGTACTATTGAACCATCTTACAGCTTATTTTTCGGAGAAGATGGAAATTTCTTGTTGAACAGAATTTACAAATACTTATTATTTCAGTTACTGCAGTAAATAATAAGACTAACTTTATGCTTCCCAATGTTTAGTTCATAAAGTTGAACAGGTAGATAATCATGTCTGAGAAGAATGGCAAATCCGAACAGAATTTTGAGTTAGAAGAACCGAATACTAATTCTGCTCAAAGAAACGAATACGAATTCGAAGAACGTGGCAATTCTTTCAGTCGGATTTGGAATTGGCTTACAAAAGATAAAGAAAGATTAGCATCAATTATTTTTCTTTCACTATTTGTTGTAGTTATAATTGTTTTAGCAGCGCTGAATTTGAATATGGGAAAGATAATGACCAATATTGTAGATTGGTTTGAAACCAAAGTAGGATTATTTGGTATCTTTCTTGGAATATTTGTTATCTCTATTTTTGGTAATTTTACAGTTATTTTTCCTGTACCATACACAATTGCTTTGGTTGCCGTTGCGACAAGACCATCCATATCTGCACTTCATGTAGTTTTAATGGGTATAGCAGCAGGTGCTGGTGCTGCACTTGGTGAATCTTCTGCTTGGTTAATTGGAAGAGCAAGTAAAAAAGTAATTGAGGGTAGTATGGAGAAACAAGTAGCAAGAGCCCAGAAATGGATTGATAAAGGTCTTGCACCTCTGATTATATTTCTCTTTGCAGCAACACCATTACCAGATGATGCAATATTGATTTTCATTGGATTACTGGGATATGCTCTTTGGAAAACAATTATTTGGTGCTTTTTCGGAAAAATTGCTCTTACAACAGGTACAGGTCTTGTTGCAAAATACCTAGCAGGTACCAGTGTTGGTGGAATAATTTTTTGGGCATTTGGTTTACAATCAGACGGAACGGCTGGAGAAGCTCCTCCAATTTGGTTATCAGCTATAGTCTGGATTGCTAGTATAGGAATAATTGCTCTTTTCCTCTTCATTGACTGGGGTGATTTGTGGAATCGGATGTCTCGAAACACATTGAAGAATAAATATAGGCAACTCATTGTTATCAAAAACCAATCAGAGAAAAGTGATGATCTTGTGATTTCAAAAGAATTTCAAGATTATGATCCAATGAAATCTCAAAAGAGAGTAAAAATCTCAAAAGAAGCATCTTATTGGCAATGCGTTACAGAAAGTGAAAATGAAAAATTCTCTGAATATCATGAATTATACACATTATCTTATGTTACTGGTAAATTTAGTAATATAATATTGAACTCAAAATTATTGACTAAAATAGAATCTAATATTGCCCAAGATGCTTATGAAAAAGTAAATACAATCAATATTGAAAAATTGATTCTACCGAAAAAATATCAAGAATTATTAGAAATAGAAGATTCGCATCAAGATTTGACAGAAAATGTAATTTATCTGTCATTCAAATTAGTTCATCCTACTGTAAAAAAGAACTTCAAACTTGATTTGTTAATCGAAAAGATATCTGATCAAGAGCTAAAACTTCGCTGCATTGGGGAAAGAGAAGCCCAAGTGATAAAAAGTTTCAAATCAATTTCTCCTGAAGAAGTGCTAACAGGATATTTGTCTCTAATTTCTAATTTAACAGATAACCCAGAACAAGTTAAGAGTATAACCTATGCCAAATACACTGAAAAAATGGCTGATGGGGATGAATCTAGTGACTCATCCCTTGACAGTTAATATTTTTTCTTTGAAAAAATCTTTAGTTGTTTCACCAACATTGGTAAACATTTTGACGTTATAATCTCCAACAAATCCAAAACCAATGACATTGTTTCCACCATGTACTCCGACAACAGATCCTAATTGTCCTATTGAAATATCAATATCGCTTGGGCTGTTCTCGCGTAAAAAGTCAGCAACCTCAACTGCAAGGTCTTTATTGTCAGAATAAGCAACGTATAACCGTTTGACGATTAAATGGTCTAAGATTTGTAAACCACACATTTTCATTTGAATTAAAGCATTTTTTCTACCCTTTACTTTTGCATCCATGTTCGAACCATTTTTATCGATCAGAACTAATGCTTTCACACCGAGGAGATTTCCCAATAATCTTTGGTAGAGTTTAATTCTTCCACCTCGATAGAGATATTCAAGAGTATCTAAAAGAGGCAAAGCTTTAGTATGTTCAGCAAGAAATCGTAACCTTTGTACTATTTCATCCTTTGACTTACCAAGTTTTACTAATTGCGCTGCTTCTTGAACAAGGATTGCATGAGCAAAAGAGGCTGCTTTGGTATCCACAACAGTAATATCTCGTTTTGGGAAGAATTTTTCTGCAACCATCTTAGCAGTACTATACATCGCTGAGAGTTTACCATGAACAGTTAAAACTATAATTGAATCTGCTTCTTTGAGAGCTCTCTCATAAACCTTATGAAATTCTCCCGGTGAAGATGCTGCAGAAGTAATAGTTTTCTTCTCAACAATCAGCTGATGATACACTTCATCATTTGTAATATTTACATGCTGTTTGAATTTCTTGTCATCAATGATCACATAGGCAGGAACAAAATCAACATCCAGTTCCTTCAATTCTTCAATAGTCAAATCACACGTACTATCAGTAATAATCTTAATTTTCTTCAATAAGCTCACTCTAATTTGTTTATCGGGCTTATTCTCTGAATAAACCATTATGAGAAATAATGTGTAATAGATGGGAATGAGCATATATTGAGAACATAGTTCTCAATTTAAATCTAACTTGAATCTTTATAAACATTATTTATTAACGCATAATAATTAAAGTGCTATATAAAAGCAAATAATAAATTCTAAAGGATAGATTTTAAAAAACAAAATTGGTAAGAATCAAGTAGGTAGAAAAAATGATGAAAAAAAGCATTCAATTTATAGCTGTTACAATATTACTTTCTTTCATAGTAACTAGTGCTGTTAATATCAGAGCAGCAAACAATACTCTTCCAGAAGAGAATCTGAGTATTAATCTAATTCCAAATGGAAATGCCGGAATGCCTTGGACCTTAAAAGAAGTCATGACAGGTCAAACAATGAGTTTTTCATCATTCGCAGGAAAAGTAATTTTACTTGATTTTTTTAGAACTACAGCTGAGCCTTATATAACTTTCTTAGAACAGTTAAGAGATGTAAGAGCCCAGTTTTCTACGAGCGAATTAATAATGATTAGTATTGATACTGATTCAGCTTATGATGATGAAGCCATGATAAAAGCATTTGCTGAAGAACAAAATATGGCATGGTTCATCTTTATAGATACAATTGGAATTCAATCTCATTATGAGATAATTGAAATTCCCGCATTTTACCTTTTTAATAGCGACCAAAAAGTTGTTTTTTCACGTATAGGACAAACAGATGCTTCCATAATAATATCTGAAGTAAACAAACATTTAGACGGAGCACAAACGACTTCTAATACTGGTAGTGAACCGATTCCTGATTTTTGGGTTGATAATTGGTATTGGTTTGTTATAGGTGGAGTTTTTATCATTATTGCAGTGAGTATATCCGTGCAAAGGATAAGAGTAGTTAGTCATAATAAAAAAGTGCACCAACAAAAATCGGAAGACAAACAACGAAATTACAATAAGAGATATCGTTAATTTAGTAACAACAATTTAGGTTTGAATAATGATTAAAAGGAATATTCAATTTATAGTCTTAGCACTTA
>DAOUWQ010000229.1 GCA_030667035.1 Candidatus Heimdallarchaeota archaeon
CCTGCTTTTTCCCATTTAAGATTTGCTTCTCGAAGTGGACGAATAGTAAAGAGCATCAAAGCAAAGAACGATATGAAAGTCAATACTAAATGATAGAGTGTTGGTAAAAGTGTATAAGCTGGATTAGGCCAGGTATTGAATGTGGCTCCAATCAATAAACCAATTGTAATACCATTTAATGAACCAAAAATAATTGGAATAAGCATTTTGGTTTTTCGGAACATTGGTGATTGTGAGAAAACTAAAGCAACAAATACCATAATGAAGACATTGCTAAGAGCCGAAAATCCATAACCAATATTGATACCAAGATCACTGAATCCAATACCAATATAGCTTGCATCTGTAATTATTGATTTGTCAATTAGATATTGAATTAGTTTGCCAAGGAATAAACCAAGAGCTCCTAAAACCCATGTATTAAAAGCAACTGCTAATGCAAGTGCTGCAACTCTTCTTCGACTGAAATATCTGTAGTATAACGCTGCTACAACAATTGAAACAGCAATAAAAGCTACTCCTTCTGTAATAACTGCGGCAAGTGGAACATCCATTTTAGCTAACCTCCGGTTCTTTTAGCAAATTACGTATCCTCGTTGGCATAGCATATCCAAGATAGGCAAATGTGGACATTAGAATAGCAAATACCCACCCTAAATAATTAAAGATAGTATAACCTAAGCCAAATATCTCACTCCATATTAAAGGAAATATGAGGTCTAAAACGAACATAACATAAATCAGTATACCAGAAATACCATAAAGGATAATGAAGGTAAAACCTGCTCGTTCCCATCTCAATGATGCCTCTTTTCTTTCTTTAAAACTAAGAGCTAAGAGTAATGTGAATGAAAAGAATGTTAAGAGTAAATGGTATATTGTTTGAGCAATTGGATATTGGGGATTATATATTTCAGTTAGATCTACAGCGTTTAGACTTAAAGAAATAGTATTGATTATTAGCCCAATAGTAATTCCATTAAGAATAGCATTCACAAGTGGAATTGTTTTCTTAGTTCGTCTAAACATAGGCGCCTGAGAAAAGATTTGCGAGATAAACAAAACCATAAACATATTACTTACTGCAGAGAAAAGATAACCAAGGTTAATACCATATCTGGAGTATTGTATATCTCCTGCAGGTATTGGTATATTGATGTAATGCAAAATGAAACCGATAAAAACTGCAATACCGCTTATACCCCAAAAGAGAAAGGTTATTGCTAAAGTTAAAGCAGGTTCTTTTCTTCTATCTAGATATTTCGCGAAAAGCATTGTAACAACTGTAAAAACAGCTACAAGCACAAACCCTAATATAATTATTGAACCAAGTTTTGGATCTTGAGGTATGTCTGCCATAATTTATCACATCTATTACCAAAGGGCATCCTTCATTTTATCAATTGGTGACAATTCCTTTTTGTGCCACTCAATGATTTCCAACATTGATTTCTTGAATTCGGATATTTTAACAATATCAAAATTATTTGGATCGTAGATTTTTTCAAAGTTTGTTGCAATCTCCTTTGCAACACCTTCCCATTGAGATAATAGTTTATCATCCATTGATGTTTTAAAAACAAAAGTTACAGAAATTCCTTTTTGAGCTGAAATCTGAGCTATTAATTGATCATCTAAACCCAACTTGAAAACACCTTTCTCAAGTCTCGTTGCAATGTCTTTTATTTGTCCAAGAGATTCCGAAAAAGCATCAGAATTGGGGTCAACGTCACCAATCTGAGTGGCAATTAAGGGTTCTCCACTCTCTTTTGAGAAAATAATCGCGTTCTCAATCATAGTAAATTTTTCTCCATAAAATTGACTAATATTTGTTTGAATTTTTCATCGAATACTAAACTATACAAGTCTTTGAGTAAATAAAGTTCACTCTATTAGCAAATTCGAAAGAAAACATAGCTAAATCAAAATTAGCTTTATTTAGGAGTGAATTAATCTTTACTAAAGTGATTTGATGATGAATAAAACTAGTGAATTTCAGTATTATTCTGCACCTGGAAGAGTGTGCCTGTACGGTGAACATCAAGATTACCTAAAACTAAAGGTTGTTCCTGCTGCAATCAACCTTCGGACAGTAATCGGGATAAAGGATAATGGTTTAGAAAGCATTCGAATTAAATCACACGATTTGGATTCTTCAGATGAATTCTCTCTTTCAAAGAAAATGACTTTAGCAAAAAATTGATTTGATTATCTTCGAGCAATAGTAATCGCTCTACAAAAAGAAGGTTTAGCTAATAATTTAACAGGATTAGATGTTACTATTAGTAGTAGTGTACCAATTGGCTCAGGTTTATCATCTTCAGCAGCATTATTAGTTGCTTGGACCACTGCACTAAATGATAAGTTCCAATTGAACTTAAATAAAGAAAAGATTGCATTATTATGCTTCAAAGCGGAAAATCTCATTCTCGGGGTAAACTGTGGTATTATGGATCAATATTCCTCCTCGTTAGGCGGCATTATTGGTCTTGATTGCGATGGACCTCCATATAGGGTTGAAAAATATTCAACTGTTTTTTCAAGTTTAGTTATTGGTGATAGTTGTGTAAGACGTTCTGCAAACGAACCGTTAACGTTAATGAAAAATCAACTTTATATTGGAATTGAAAATTTACAAAAAGTTGCACCTTTTGACTTGAAAAAAATTACTCTGGAAGAATTGAAGAAAGCTAAATCAACAATTTCAAAAAACGAGTACAAAAGGTTGCAAGGTGCAATATCTATTCGAGATATTACAGAGGAAGCGCAACGAAATTTAGGAAGAAAAGATAGCTATGATTTGCCTTTATTGGGGGAATTACTAACAAAACAACAAGATGCTCTGAGAGATTTGTTAGAAGTATCGATTCCCGAGATAGATAATTTAGTAGATGCATCATTAAAAGCGGGTGCACTTGGAGCTAAACTTACTGGAGCGGGATATGGTGGTTGTATAATCGCTCTTGCTCCCGGAAAAGAAGAGGAAGTTGCTTTAGCTATTGAGAATGCTGGTGGAAAAGCAATACTGTGTCAGGTGGATCCCGAAGGTGGGAGAAAAGAGAAATAGTACTGGTAACCTATTTCTCAGAAAAAGATTATTTCCTTCCGACAATTCTAGGATTAATTTTACCTTCAAGAATTAGATATTCAATTTCTCTTTGAATGGTTTCAGGTGGGAAGTTGACTTGGGTTGATACTTTATTAATATCAATATTTCCAATATCTTGGTAACCTAATGCAAGTTTTGCGACTTCGCTCCTGAGTTGAAGATAAGAGTAAAGTACTGTTGTGTCTTGGTTAAATACCGCCATAAACTTTTGTGGGAGATATTCAATACGAATTACACTAAGAATTTCATCTAAACGTAATTTTGTTTTATTCGCTAAATCTGCAACCACTGCTTTACCATTATCTAGTAATTCTTTATCACACCATTGCAACACTTCAGAAAGTTCGCCACTTGAAACAAAAAGACCGATTTTGAAATACTTGCCGGTAATTTCTTTGCGAGCATATAAATCCTGTATTAGAATATTGATTAAACGAGATAATGGTTGATTTTCCATGTATTCATAAATACTAATTCTTCCTCGTTCAGTAATATCTGTTAGAATTTGTTCTTTGTAAATCTCTATGATTTCTTGAAGATTCCTTTGGAATTTGATATTAACTAAATTTGCATGTTGTAAGGTGAGAGAGATGTCTCCGTCTTGGAAAGCATTCAAAGATTTCTTTAGTGCAACAAATTTTTTATTTTTCAGAACTCGTTGATCATCTACTTTTTCAAAAATGGTTTGAATTGCATTAAAGTCCCAAATGCGTAATTTCTTTAGAGACGTTCTGATTAGAAGATCCAAGAATAAGTTAACGATTTTTGAATCAGAAGTTGCCTTAAGATAATTGAACATTAAATCATCGTAAATCTTGGTTTCTTCAATAAAGTTTCCAGTTCGCTCATAAATATCCGTTGCAGCAAAAAGATATGGAATAGAATGGAAAATGAGATCTTTCTTACCTGACTCAAGCATCTTTTTAGCTTGGTCTAGTGCTTGAAAGGCAAGGTCTTCTGCCTCTTCAATATTATCCCTATTTGCATAAACCATTCCAGGAACAAGATAACATATATACCCATCTTCAATTGGCACAGTATTGAAGAGATTCTTAATAGTTGTAGATATGATTTGAATGCTATTTTCATCTTGAGAGAGTTCATAATTTTCAAGAGAAGTTGAATAGTAATATAATCCTTCTTTGAATTTGTCTTCTTTGATTTTTTGGTCACCAATACTCGCACTAATCATAGCAACTTCAGCGATTAAGCGATTATCGCCATATATTTCATAGATTCTTCCTGCTAC
>DAOUWQ010000050.1 GCA_030667035.1 Candidatus Heimdallarchaeota archaeon
TCTTCAATAATTAAATCATCTCTAATCAAATGGTATAACCTTCGAATAAATCTAATGTTGATAACAGAATTTATCTCGATTTTTAAACACTTCAATAGACTAGTTAATTAAAAAAAAGCGCGTTTATTGTTATTTCTTCGAAATAAACTTTAATAATCAGTGGTAATTATAATTTGAGGTTCATTCTCTTGATGACGAAACCTAAAATTGGATTTCTCTTCGATGTCGATGGTACATTGACCTATTATCGAGGAAACGATTCAATCGTGGATCTTCTTATCATTAATGATCTTGAAGCGATTAGAAAGAGAAAACATCCGCTAGGACTTGTTACGGGGAGAAGTGTCAATTGGGTGAGACAAATATTCTTTGAACATATTAATGAATCTTTGAAAGAATACATTCAAATTTTCGGTGAATTTGGTCTTGTTGTTTGGCATAATGGTAAAAAGAGGAAGGGAAGAATAAATTCTGACACTAAGAATGCTCTTGCCGAAATTAAAAAGAAAATAATTGATGAGATTTGTTTTGACAGAGATTTAGAAACGGTTGTTAGTTATCAAGCCCCACAAAAGAGGGCTCTTTGGATTGAACCAAAAGAAATAATGTTAACATTTAGAACAATGCCAACATTCGGTTTGACTATTGAAGTCTATCAAAACTTAATTGAACCAATTATTGCAGATTATAGTGATTTATTGAGATTAGAAGCAAACCCTTACTCTGCAGATATTTTACCCATTTCAGCAAGCAAGAAAAAGGGAGCAGAAACAGCAATTAAAAAATTAGATCCTGACAAGATTGTCAAGAAATGGTATGCTTTTGGAGATTCTAAATCCGATAAAAAAATGGAAGAGGCAAAGGGTAGCACAATTGACTTCTATCTCATTCCTAGAGGAGATACAAGTAAAGCTCATTATATAATACAAAATTTACTGATAGGAAAAGAATAAGCACAATTTCCATTGTGCTAAATTCTTAGGTCAAGAAGATTGTTAGAATACTTATTACAAATGCAATTACTGAAATTAAGAATGATAATGAAGCAATGAAGAAACCGATGAACCTTTGTTTTTCAGCTATCCTTGCAGAATCAATGTTTGTTTTCACCATATCTTTGATTACATCAGCTAGTTTCATGAGAATATCGTCATCGATTGCACGCATTCGTTGTCTTGTTACGGGTTTCGAAGCAATACGCAAACGACGCATTTGCTCATAAATTCCACCTTGATATATTGCATTAATTAGTGTTTGTTTAAACTCGTGAGGAATCCAACCGTCACAGAAAACCATAACACTTCTAACACTAACTCGAATGAAATGTTCTTTAAAACTGAATAAACTAAACCATTTACCTCTTTCGGGCAAGGTATAAGTTAAAGCTGTACTAGGAATTGAAAAGATGGGGTCAACATTGTTCAACCTAGCAGATGCATATTCTTCTTTAATTATATCTGCACCATTTTTTACAATAATCAAAGGATAGTAAAAGATATCTTTTATTTCCCAGGCTTTTTCTCCGACACCACCCGGATCTTCGGCAGTAACTTTGACTCCCTTTAAATCTTCAAAGACAAATTTCAAATCACGCAGAATATCATCTCTATGCTCTTTTATTTCAAAAAATTCTTCGAAACCCAATGTTAATCGAATTATTAGCCTTTGATTATAAAAACCGATAAGTGGTGATCTAATTATATCAACATATGAAGTATAGGGATCTACTGTTGCAAGTTTAAATGAATCTTCAAAACTTGGTGTATCGATTTCCTTTATATCACCTTTGAGAAAGAAATCAGGATGTGGTATCATCTTCTTGAATGATTCTAGAATTTTTACCCACAGTTCTTCTAGTTGTCTCGAAGAGAGATTAGAAATAGGCAACCCAAAATCAAATAGCGCAAGAATATACCAAGCGACATAGTCTTTTTCTTTTTTACTTGTCAATTCATTATACTCCTTTACACAGTAACGATAGTAATTATTCCCAACCTTATTATTTAATTAATTGGATTATAAGCGAAAAATCAGATTCTTCTGTATAGAATTAACATTATTGCATCGTTAATTGATAGAGAATAATTTCTTCTTTTCCTTCTGAAACTTTATCGAGCAATTTGTAGAGATAGTTGTTTGAATTGAAAAGTTCAATTAATTTAGAGAGATTTGTTTTTGTAGAGACAACTAAATAAACTACTCCTGTTGATTTCAAAACCTTTGAAAGATTCTCCATAAAAGGGATAATTACTTCTAACCCGTCTCTCCCTCCGGACCAAGCTTTTTCTAGCATCCCTTCATCTGCGTACGGAAGGTAGGGTGAGTTGAAAATTACAATATCAAAAAATTGTTTGAAATTGTCTCGAGAAAGCATTGCAGTAAATATGTTTGAAGAATAGACATGCAAGTTCATTTTATTCCTTAAAGCATTCTGATGAGTAGTTATTGCGGCGGAAAAATTTACGTCTAAACAGAAATATTCAGCTAATGGGAATTTCTGGGCTAAATACAGAGAGACATAACCAGAACCTGACCCGACTTCCAAGACTTTATGATTTGGCTGAACAGTAACATTTTCAGCTAGTAGAAATGAATCTTCAGCAGGATCATATACATTATCTGGTATGACTAGATTCAACCCATCTACTGATTTCTTCATAGATTTACAGCACCATTTAATTGATTATTTTTCAGGTAAGAGGTGTTGATTATTGGTCTCTTTTAAGAAATTTCTTAATTCATTTGTAATTACTACTAAATCTTCAATACTTAGCTCTCGTACCCGTGTTTTTGCTAAGGATAAAGCACCATCCATTTTCTTCTTGAAATCAATTCGCTGATCCTTCTCGAGAGATTTCTTGAAAAATGAGTAAAAAACTGTGGAAACTAGTTTGTTCTTTGTATTAAACAGTATTCTTGTGATAATTCCATAAGATTTTGGATCAACAGGAAGCTCCTCAATTCTAAGTTTAATTTCTACAATAGCACTATCAACTTTTGGAGGAGGATAAAAATTCCCTTTGGATATTTTTTCTACAATTTTAACTTCGGCTTGATATTGCAAATTTGCTGAAAGACGAGAATAATCTTCGGTTTTAGGTAGAGCAATCATTCTTTTTGCAAATTCTAGCTGATACATTAAAATGGCAATTTCGAATTTTGTCTTGAGTAGTTTGAATGTTATCGGAGAAGAGATGTGGTAGGGAAGATTTGCTACAATTTTATTTACTTCAGGCAAATCTAATTTCAGTACATCTCCTTCAATGATTGTTACATTTTCATTAGATTTAAACTTCTTACGAAGATAACTTGCAAGCATTTTATCAAATTCAATGCAAAATACATGACCCGCTTTTCTTGCTAATCTTTCGGTAAGGACGCCCGTTCCCCCTCCGATTTCAAGCACCTTATCGTCTTTAGAAACTACGGCATAATCTATCTGTCTTTCAAGGATATGACTATTTACCAAAAAATTTTGACTCATGATTTTTCTAGGGTTAATTCCAGCTTCTCTTAGTGAGTCTCTAATTTCAGCGATTAGATCAGACATTGCTTTACATCCTTAACTACTAATTTCTGTCAGTCTTTATAAAATAAAAAGGTAAAGTTCAATTTAGTCTTAAAAATGTGAGACAGTTAATTTTTACAAAAGAAAAGAAAGGGAAAAATCCCTTTTAATTTATTGATATTCCATAATGGATAATTGTCCAGCTGAAACTGTCATTGCCATTGGTTTTCTACTGAATGTATATGAACCACGCATTTTAATGATTTTAACAGTACTAAATGCATCATCACCTGTTGATACTCTGAGTACACCATCTACTAGATGTTCAAGTGCTATAACATCATGCTCTTCATGAATATCTCTATGTAAAGACATCAGAGTAACAGTTCCATCTTCTTTGTTACTTGCAATTCGATTTTGAACAAATGATAGAGCTGGCCGCAATGTTTCACTTGCGAGTAAAACTGCAGATAAGCTATCAACAACACCTCTGCATTGTATTTTTTGAGTTTGAGTGTGTAGCATTGCTCGACGAATTGCTTCACTAATGGCTCGAGGTTGAATAATATTATTAACGACATTCTCAAATTGAGAACGCATATCAGAATAACCATATGGATTTGAGAAGGCGTCAATATACACCATTCTTTCAGTTTCAAGAAGAATGTCAGCATTTACACCCAATGAACGCAAATTATCGGCATAATATTTGAATGGATGTTCAGTGCTCATTACCCAACCAGTTTCTCCTCCTCGCAGACCTTCAGTGAGAAAATTGAGTGTAATTAAATCTGACTCAACACCAATTTCGTCTTCAACTAAAATAACTGATCCTCGAGGAATTCCGCCACCGAATGCTGCATCTAAAATGGGTAAACCAAATCTTGCGGGTGCTTTATCATTTTGTGCCAATATTTTTTTGCCTCCGAATATAATATACTAATATCTATTAGTCCTATTTCAAGATTATCCTTTGACAAAGATACATCAAATTTAATCTCTTAAACAATTTATTGATTGTTTTATATCTTGTTTGCAGTACGTTTCCCTACTATTAACAGTTTTTGGTATGGAAGTAGAAAAGTTTACTAAAAAAGAGTCCATTTCTGGAAATTTTTAAAAGGAATGTAATGAAGATAATCATGAAAAAATCAAAAACTGGAGATAATTCAAAAATGGCAATTTTAATCACAGGTGGAACTGGATATGTCGGAGGAAATCTAGTAGAAGAATTAGTTCAAAACCAAAAAGAATGGGGTATTGATAAGAAAGATATTTTTGTTCTTGTACGAGAAGAAAGTAATATTGATCATTTGAAGAAATTAGGCGTTCAATTTATTATTGGAGATCTCAAAAAACCCGACACTCTAAGGGAAGCAGTAAAAAACAAATCGATTGTTTTTCATTTAGGAGCTGTTGTTCTTGATCAATCTCCTCCTGAGTTATTACACCAAGTAAACGTTCTTGGTACAGAAGCACTTCTTGAAGCATTTTCTAAGGAAAAAGAAGCAAAGAAATTCGTTTTTGTAAGCACATGGGGTGTTTACGGATACAAAGTAAAAGCAAAACCAATGACTGAAGATCAACCATTTAATCCAACAACAGATTACCATAAATCAAAAGTTGATGCAGAAAATATCGTTTGGAAATATCATCACCAACAGAATGTTCCTGTTGCTATTGCAAGACTTCCAATGATTCTCGGACCTGGGGATACTTTAACTACTCCTAGAGTTGTTCAAGCATTTTTCGATGGAAAAGTCAAATACATTGGAAATGGCAAGAATCTTTTCTCAAGTGTTCAAGTGAGAGATGCAGCACGTGCAATTATTACAATGGGAATAAAGAAAGAAGGCAATGGTAGCGTATATAATGTGAAAAGCTTCGATGTCTCACAAAAGGACTACTGGGTTCTCCATATGAATGCAATTGGTTATTCTGATGTCAAAATTCCTACCTTCCCCAAATGGTTTGCAATGTTCTATGCATGGACAAAGGAAGTGTCAGCTAAAATTAAAGGAATAGGAAAATCAACTTTGACTAGACATCGTGTTATGCGTTATGGAAATACTAGAGTAGTTGATATATCAAAATTACAAAATGAATTGAATTGGAAACCAAAATTTACTGATAGTAAAGAGGTCATCAAAAATTCTGTTAAATGGCTCGAAGAAAATAATTTCATTGATTATGAAAACAAGAAAGTGTTAATTCTGCGTCGGTGGGAAGACCATTTCATCAAAAATAAAGATTAAGTGATTTTCACTCAATCTCTTTTTTTTATTCTATTAACTCTGCAATTATTTCAAGTAAATCTCGAATTTCAAACTCAAAATTCTCATTTGCTTTCATAAAACTATACCAACAAGTTGGGCAACTAGTAACTATTGTTTTAATATTCTCTTGTGAGAACTCGTCCAAACGGTTTTTAGCCATTTTCAGAGCTAATTCAGGATTAACGATATTCACCAAACCACCAAATCCACAGCAATGAGTATGTTCTTTCGAATATGCATTCTCTTTGAACTTCTCTGGAAACATAAGCTTCATAATTTCAGTCGGTTGATCAACTACATCCAATTTTCTTGCTAATACACAAGGATCATGGAAGCTTATTGGTAACCAATCTTTGTACTCGTCTAATTCCTCTCCGTTCTTGAGAGCGATTTTTTTCTGCTTTAACAGAATGTCCACCCATTCTGCAACATGATAAATAGGAACTTCTAGATCAAAACCTAATTGAGGATATTGTTCTTTCAACATATGAGTGCATTCTGGACATTCACAGATGATAGCTTTCACTTCTAATGATTTTATATGTGCGGAATTATGAGCGGCTAATTCTTTTGCTTTCTCAATATCACCCGCATAAATTGAAGGCGCACCACAACACCATCGATCCTCTGGTTTGGAAATAATAGAACTTGAAGATTTGTTTGCAATAATTTTGATACTATCAATGACTTTTGCATTATTACCCATTGTTACACAACCAGGGAAATAGTAAATCTCACCTTCATTGAAGGCTTCCAGAGATTTAGTTGCTTGGAGGTAATGCTCTTTCTTATACAACCCATTATTGTCTCTTATTCTTTGAGAGAAATTTTTGATTGGTTGAGGTAGAACATCCTGTTCAAATAAATCTGCAGCAACACCATCAAGTAAATCTCCAACAGCAAAATCAAAGGGACACCAGATTTTGCAACCTGAGCAATGAACACAACCCTCAAAGAGTGGAATGATATTCTCTTCCACTTTCTCTAAATAATCCATCTCGAGATAATATCCAATCTTAGCTTTCATTGCAGGTGAATGTGTTTCCTTTTTCGAAGCTTGAACGGCCGGACAATCAAAACGACACATATTTGGACAAAGAGCACAATTTATCAGATTTTCAATATCTGCTTTTACTCGTTTTTTTGGGAAATATTTTTTTCTGTTTCTAAGTCCTTTTGCCATAGCTCTCTTAGTGGAAAATTTCGTTTGGGAAATTGCTTTAATCATCCAACCATATTTTTTTAATTTCTTAATAAGGGACATAATTTTTCACCTTCATTCAATTGGCCCATCATATAATTTCCCAGGATTGAGGATGTTCTTTGGATCCAAGGCTTTTTTTATCTTCTTTAACAATGGCATTATGCTCCCCCATTCAGTTTCCATCCAACCTGAACGAACAATACCTATCCCATGGTGATGAGCAATAGAACCGCCAGACTTAACTGTTGATTCCATAGTTGCATCCCAAACTGCTTTTGAGAATTTCTCCGGACTTTGTTTTTCAGGAACTCCACTAAATGAGAAATAAAATCCTACTCCTTGTGGGTAAGCATGTGATACATGTCCTGTAGCTGTAATAACTCCCGGCACTTGTTTCATTGCTTTAATTGTATTATGATATAGTTCCCCAGCTCCATCCCACATAATTGCTACTTCTATGGTATCAACTATAACACCAATTGGAGTATATTTTGATATTTCACTAACATTGAATCGTGTTTCAAACCAATGCTCGACTGGTGACGCTCCACAATCAATACCATTATTTTTCAGGCAAATTTCTTTTGTGACTTTTTCTTCGAGCGCAACAACATCGATATCTCCTTCACATACAAAAATAGTCATACAACGATCTTTGTAGTTTTTTTCAGAGCCAAAATGTCGTTCAGTTTCATCGTGATCATAAATACGCACTACTGCAGGATATACTTGTTTTCGCAAAATCTCTCTGACTGAATTTAGAGCATTCTCTATTTTCTCGAAAGCAAAAGAAACCAATGCTCTTTGTTCTGGTTGAGGCCA
>DAOUWQ010000381.1 GCA_030667035.1 Candidatus Heimdallarchaeota archaeon
ACCAAGAAATTTTTTCGTTTCCTTGTTATCTATAGCAAATTGGAATTCTTTTCCTGCACGACGCCTTTCCCACGTTCCTCGTATCCATTTCTCTTCTTCCTCTCGAGAGAATGGTATTGGAGTTGCAAGAAATTCTCTCAGTTTTAATGTATTCCAATGTTTCATAATATCATCTAAATCCGAAAGTTCGACTGAACGCAGAATTACTTTTTCTCCTTCAAACATTTTATTCACCAGATATTAATTTCAACATAAAAGAGATATAACATTTTAGATGACACTTTAAATTTTCTAGTGACTAAACGAAAGCTAGTAAAAATTAAATCCTTATATTGTATTCATTACTCATGACCGATTTTAACCTTGATTTAGTTGCTCGAGAGAGATTTTGTTTATTACCGACACCTATTCATAAAATGGAAAGACTTAGTGAGGATACTGTCAAAGTAAATATCTTCTGGATATAGTATTTATAATTAACATGTTGTAAAAACTTAAACCATTAGTTCCCTAGGAGATGGTGTCACACAAAAAGGTAATCTTTATTCTTCTAAGCCGTTAAAAAAACATTTTATTTTGGAATAAACTATTTAAATTGAAATTGCTTTATAATAATCACAATTTGGTAAATTGAGCATTTGGTATTTAAGAAAGCATTTCTCATCAAATTTATTTGGCGTGTTGGATTATGGTAAAAATATCTCTTAAAAGAAACTATTTTCTAGTGTGTTTGTTGTTGACTTGCACATTGTTAGTATTAACAGATAGTGTTAGTAAAATAAACTATTGTTCAGTTATGGTTCAAGAACCACAAACTGAAGTTTTCTCCATCACAGGAGCTCCGCAATTTATACTTGAAGAAATTGGGCAATTCGATGATGGGAATCTTGCTTATGGAGTCTTTGTTTCTGATGATTATGCCTATGTGGCTGATAATGATGGTGGTTTGGAGATCATTAATATCAGTGATCCAACTACTCCAGTTGTGGTTGGACAATTTGATGATGGCGGGTATGCTCGTGATGTCTTTGTTGTAGGAGATTATGCTTATGTAGCAGACTGGGGTGATGGTTTAGAAATTATTAATATCAGTGATCCAACTGCTCCTGTTGAGGTTGGACAATTTGATGATGGTGGAGCTGCTTGTGATGTGGTTGTTGTTGGTGATCTTGCCTTTGTAGCAGACTATACAGATGGATTTGAGATTATTAATGTCAGTGATCCAACTACTCCAGTTGAGGTTGGACAATTCAATGATGGATTTTTTGATGCTTTTGGTGTGTTTGTAGTTGGTGATTATGCCTATGTAGCTCATGAAGGTGATGGTCTAGTGATTATCGATGTGAGTAATCCCACCACTCCTGTAGAAGTTGGGCGATTCGATGATGGGAATTTTGCTTATGGGGTCTTTGTATCTGGTGATCTTGCTTATGTTGCCGATTTTACCAGTGGTTTGGAGATTATTAATATCAGTGATCCCACATCACCTGTTGAGGTTGGGGAATTTACTGATGGTGGCGAAGCTTATGGTGTTTTCGTTTCTGGTGATTATGCCTATGTGGCTGATGACGATGATGGTCTTGAGATCATCAATGTGAGTGACCCTACATCACCAACTGAAGTTGGACAATTTGATGATGGTGGAGCTAGTCGGGATGTCGTTGTTTCGGGTAATTATGCCTTTGTAGCTGATTATGATGATGGTCTTGAGATCTTTCGAGCTGGTTATGATGCCGATGGCGATAATCTCACAGAGTATGAAGAACTGAATACTTATTTTACGGACCCCAACAATGCTGATACCGATAATGACGGACTTATTGATTGGGACGAAGTGCATACCTACTCAACCGATCCTAACGATCGGGATTCTGATGATGATGGGTTACATGATGACGATGAGATTAAAGAAGGCACAGACCCTCTTGATACTGATTCCGATGATGATGGCATACCTGATGGGTTTGAAATTGACTTTGGGTTGAATCCTTTGGACGCAGCAGATGCAGACGAAGACCTTGATGATGACGATTTAACTAATCTCAATGAATTTAGTTATGGCACAGACCCCACAGACAACGATACCGATGATGACACTATCTTAGATGGTGAAGAAGTAGTAGCAGGAACAGATGGTTTTGTGACCGATCCTAATAATGCTGATACTGATGGAGATGGTATAACAGATGCTCGAGAAATCGCTGATGGATCTGATCCAACTGATCCGACTGATCCAATAACTGACTTTCTTGGATTGAAATTGTGGGTATGGACAGTGATTGCTGGTGGTGCGTTGAACATAATAACTCTCAGTATTCTCATCCCTCTAGTAATTCGAAAGAGAAAATGATAATTACCTTGAATGTTAAGGTGATATTCTTCTTTTCTTTCTTTTTCTCCTTCAAACATTTAGTTCACCTGATAATTATTTCAAAATAAATAAAAGAAATGTTTTAGATGAAACTAGTAAAAATTAAATTCTCATATTGTAATTATTACCTATGATTGATTTTAACCTTGACTTAGTTGCTCGAGAGAGATTTTGTTTATTACCGACACCTATTCATAAAATGCAAAGACTTGGTGAAGAAATAGGCAAAGTAAATATCTTCGTAAAAAGAGATGATCTAACGGGAATTGCTTTTGGTGGGAACAAAAATCGAAAGTTAGAATATTTGCTTGCTGATGCTAAAGCAAAAGGAGCTGATGTAGTTCTCACCGAAGGAGCATTAACTTCTAACCATTGTTTACAAACAGCGGCATGTGCAGCTAAACTGGGTATGAAATGTGAGCTGGTTCTTTCAGATGCTGCATCCGGAGAGAAAATTACAGGGAATATTCTGTTAAATCAAATATTGGATACTCACATCCACCGTGTTTCGTCAAGTGAAGAACGAAAATCAAAAATGAACGAGCGAGCAAAAATTCTTTCCTCGGAAGGGCACACTCCCTATATTATCCCCACAGGTGGCTCTAATAGAATTGGTATATTTGGATACATTAATTGTATGAAAGAAATAGTAGCTCAATCTAAAGAAATGAACATTAAATTCGACTATTTTGTTTTTGGCACTGGAAGTGCTGGGACACAAGCAGGTCTAATTGCTGGAA
>DAOUWQ010000031.1 GCA_030667035.1 Candidatus Heimdallarchaeota archaeon
ATATTACTTGAGGATTTAAGAAGAAGAAATAAACATCACCAAATACAATTTCTAGAGGAATTGGAGAATCTAAATATCGAAATATATTATACTAGACAAACTGTTCCGACAGGTTTGGCAGATGCTGTATACAAGGCAAAGAATTTTGTTGGTGATGAAGAGTTTGTAGTCGCCCTCGGGGATACAATTATTGATTCTACAAACAATCCAAATCATTTGCAACGATTAGTTGATTTTCACAGAAAATCTGGAGCATTATGTTCGATTTCAACAGAGGAAATCCCAAGAGAACATTGTAACCGGTATGGTATATTGGATGTCCAACCTTATTCTAACCCTAAACAAACTATTCTTGATGATCGCTTTATAGTTAAGAATTTAGTTGAGAAACCAGCAATTAAGGATGCGCCGAGTAATTTGGCTATTTGTGGGCGATATATTTTCAAACCAACTATTTTTGATTACATTGAAAAAACATCTGTTGGTGTTGGTGGAGAAAAACAACTTACAGATGCAATGAAAGGAATGCTTGAAGCAGGAACAATGACTGCTTTGCAATTAGGACCAAATGAAATTAGATATGATACAGGTACTTTTCCGTTATACGCAAAAGCGTTTATTGCCATGTGTTTACAAGATGAAGAAATTGGTCCAGAAATAAAAGAATATCTTGCTAAACTGAATTTAGATTGAGGTTAGATTATTCTTTTTCTCTTTTTTCTTTTGCTTCTGAAAGATTCGCAATTTTTCTTTTTCTTAGATTATCAAGTGAATCATCGACTAAATAGAAGCTGCCATCAACATTTATAATATAAACTACTTCGCCAGGTAAGAATTCTTGTTGTTTATGTACAGCTTTCGCAGGAACTTTCAGAGGTTCAATTTGATCAGGAATTTCTACTCTGATAAGTCCTCCTTCCGAATTGACCTTTATTGATACTATTGCTTCGCGTCCTATGAAATCTCGACTGGTTGGTAACCGATATGTTACTGTTCTTGAAATCTTCTGCCAAATGACATTGACAATTATTGACAGAATAATTGGTGATAGTAAGGTTAAAACTAATCTTAGATATGGGTTCATGCTTGGTTCTTGCCAAAAGAGCAACAATCCTAATCCACCAAACGAAATTGAGAATACTGCAAGTGAAAGCATCAATGGAGTAGTGCCTCCTTTTTCCATGTGAAACGGTCCAGCATCATATATATCCAATGTATCTAAACTTACCTCAAAATCTAAATCAATATCTTTGTCGACACTTACATCTTTATCAACTGAAATATCTTTGTCAATAGTTAGATCCTTATCAATTGAGATATCTTTGTCAATAGTTAGATCCTTGTCAATTGAAACATCTTTGTCTAGTGAAATATCTGCATCATGGTCGATATCATGGCTGAGGCTCTGACCAGCGCTGATTCCAAAAGTGACCAATACAAGAACTGTCACTATTGAACCAAAAATTAAAAATCCTATACAAAATCCTCGAAACCATTCTTCCCAAGGCAACAAGTCTGCTGCAAATATATAATAAAGTAATTGTGACATAAAGTTAAGCATTTTTTATTACCCAGCATTAATTTTTTCCTTTTTTTTTGATTTACTTCTTATTTCTAAAAAAGAAGCATAAGGGAGAGATTTTCTCCCAAGATATTTTCTTAGGGAACACCTATTTACTTGGTAGTTGTTCTCCTAGCTTTTGGTAGTTCTTTCTTTACAGTTTTCTTTGGAATAACTTTGATATCCTCTGTGATATCCTTAGTCATGATTTTAGAAAAGTCAAGGCTTCTACCTGTAATTTCTGGTAACACTGTTAGAAATGGTACTATGGATTCAGCAATACTTGAGAATGCCTGTTGTCCATCACCCATAACAAACATCTTATCGACGTTTAGGTGCGAATAAATCTCCGGAAGCATTTCAACAATTTTTAGTTGGAAGAACTTTGGATCAGCTTGTGCTAATGACTTAACTTGTTCAAGAATACCATCGGCTTCAGCGATAAGCTTCTCCTTTACAGCTGCAGCTTCACCTTGAGCTTTAGCAATAAGTTGAGCTTTTTCTCCTTCAGCAATTCTGATCATTCTCTCGTATTCAGCTTCTGCCTCAATAGTCACTTTCTTTTTAAGAGTGTTTGCTGTGATTTCTGTTCTTGTCAATTCAAGCTTTTGAACTTCGATTTCTCTATTCTTAGATTCAGTTTGAATTTCCAATTGAACACTTTGTTCTTGCTTGCCTGTTTTTCTTGAAACTTCGAGATCTCGTAATTGTGTTACTTCTTCCATTTTTGCTCTTCTTAATCGTGCTATCTCTTCTTCCTCTAGTTGTTTTGTTGCTTCCAAGTTTGTTTTCAGAATTTTATTTAATACTTCAACATCTCTAATTTCAACAGAAATAACTACTATACCCATATCCGCTAATAGATCATGAAGCTCTTTAGATACAGCTGAAATGATTTCACTACGTTCTCTGATTATATGTTCCAAAGGCATATTCGCACAAGTAGTACGAATGATACTTTCTGCGGCGTTTTTTATTATAGTCTCAATATAATCAGCATCTCTTTCATTCCAGGATACAGCTGTAAAGGCTATTTCTGGTTTCATAACTTTCCAAAAGACGAATGCGTTTACAGAAACGTCTTGAAACTCTCTTGAGAGTACTTTTTCTTTTGCTTCTAAAAATGTTTGTTGTGTTGTTGTAGGTATAACTATAATTTCATCAATTATAGGCATTAGAACACATTTTCCACCTTTTCCAGCAGATTTAACCTTCCCATTTCTGAATCTTATCACGTATTCATTTGTTTTAAATTTACGATATCTGCTGATGAAGAAAACAATGACTAATAACCCTAACCCACAAATTCCTGCAACTATTAATCCGATTGTAGTTCCGATTGCCATCTTATTTCAATTATTCCTTCAAAATTTATTTAACATAACTGACTATCGTAAAAGCCTTTGTTTTTCGAATCTTTTTTTATTCGGAAAAGATGAATATTCATTTAGATCTTTTACTTGAGTAAATTATCCCTATACGAGTATATAAACATTAACAAATTTTCTACTAGTTTAAAAAACATTCACTATAATAAATAAACATTCTTTTTATTAAAATACCTTCTTGTAATATTTGAAGATTTTTTAAAAATAAAGAAAAAAGAGAGATGAATATATTTCGATCTCTTCTCTTAAAATGCTGGTGAGGTAATAGTTCCATCAGCTGCAGTGAAAGTTATTTCGTATGTAGAAGTTGCTGTAAGAACTCCAGCCAATTGAATACTGAATTTCACTGTTGAACCTTGTGCTAACTCATAAGGAGTAGTAAAATCAATTTCAGTTGTGCCAACAAAAACATGTATTGCAATATAGGAGTCGGTTGCATTGATTACTTCAAAAGCAGCCAAACTAGCGAAGGTAGCGGGAGCACCACCGATGTTTTTTATTTCAAAATAAACACGATCTGAATATCCTGCTTCCGTTCCATATGATATTGGACTAAGCTCTGACGTTTGTGCAAAAAGCGGTACAACAACGAAATAAACTATTGCCGCAGCGGTAACGGTTAAAGCAATCAATAGAATTGTTGCAATAACAGGTGATACTGCTTTCTTTTTCTTTAGAATCATTTTTCCAAGTGACATACTTAATCAACCATCCGTTTGATTTCAGCTTTATTATATTTCTCTTGTGTGCAAACGAGCTGTAATTCAATAGAATATTTCAGTCTTCATCTGCGCATTATCTATTAATTGTTCTCCTAATTAAAGAATTTTTGTTGTGGCAAACCGATAAAAAGGTGATTTTATTTGATTTATCTTTGTTTTGTTCAATAAATAATAATAATGCTTTTTATGGCACATTAAAAAGTAATATAAACTATATACTCGAATTATGAGTAGGTATATTTGTACCGACTTTAATATTAGTTTAATTCGATAAATTCGGAGTAAAAAATAATGGAAATTAACGATCCTTACGCACCAAAACTTGCTGGATTAATTGTATCTTCTTTTGCAGACAGCGGCCCAGATATCGTTTTTAATAACACTGAATTAGCTGAAGATGAAGCTATGATCTTAGCCATTAAAGGTATGACAGTCATTGGTTTAGACAGTCCATTAGATGTCATTGAAGATATAAATGATGAAGAAGAGCGCAGAGCAACTATCCAACAATTTGGTCCATTTCCAATTAAGGGTCGAGCAAATCTTAAAGCATTAGCCATTTCATTTGTGGTGAAAGCTGAGAAATCAGCTGATTTACGTATAATGACTTTTGGTCGTTTTTGTGTGATATTTTTGATTTATAATCAAGAAGATACAAGATTGATGCTGGATTCATATGGTTTAATTGAACCCTATTTTACGATTATTTCTAGAGATCTCGTTTCAGATAAGGACCTGAATCCAACAAATCTCAGCGGTGTTTATCGAAGAATGAATATGCTTTTCCAAGGTGTTTTACCGCGAGTATTTACAGTCACAGATAAAGGTGTAATCAAGGAATTAATAGGCAAGGAAATTATGCATAGAGATGTTTTTCTCATTGCTGATAAAAAGAAGAAAGCCCTGTATACTTTGCTTATTGACCCTGAAATGAGTGTTTGGAGGAAGAGAAAAATCTATCAAACAGCATCAAACCTCAATTCTCATTTGTACCGTCAAAAATTATCTATAACTACTTTAACAGAACTTGAAGAGATTGCAAATATATTAAAACGTTACAATCTTTCTGTTGAAGGCATTTCTCTAGGATAACCAACAAGTCTAGAAAAGATGATTTAGTTTTAGGTGTTTTTTCTTTGTTACCTAAAACCATTTTGTAGTAGTATATTGATTTCCAAGCATCATGGAATTGAAATTCCAATCAGAAATTAGTGTGCTTTTCTCAATATCAAAACTCTGACTGAGAATAACAATAAGTTTTAACCCGATAGAATGCCCTGAATCTAGTTCTATGTTATCCTTGATATCTGTATAAGTAGAAATTGGTAGAGTAATTGTTGCTAATACTCTAATCGTGATATTGGCTGTATAACTAAAAATGCCTCCACCAATTACAACAGATAAGTCCTCAATTGACGAAGCAGGATCAACCTGGGAAAGGATATTTGTTGAGACATCAGACGAAATTCTCTGGTATCGCCACTGACGTCCAATTTGAACAGTAGTTTGAGTAATAGGTACCGCTACAACTAAGAGAACAAGTACCCAAGCAATTATCTGAAATTTCATTGATCGTTTTGCTTTGATTTTCTTAACAGCTTGAGGTGGTTCCACTTTTCGAATAATGAATACTAGTAAACACCCAAGAAAAACACAAGCGACATTTGTTACAAAAAGAATCAAACTTCCTAAGGCGGTGTTCCACTGAAACATTCCAATCGCAATGCCAATATTAACTGTAACCGGAAGTAAAGCTGCTGCAGCTGCAACTCCAATTAATATAAGAGAAGTGCCACTTACAAAACAAATACCCGCTGTTAATCCCGAAGCAATTGCAATAATTAAATTGATAATGTTTGGTTCACCCCGAGCAATAATAAACGCACTTGGCTCGTTTTGTGTTAATTGGTAAGTAAGTCCGATAACAAATCCGATGAAAATAGAAATGAATACACCAACTGCTTCTGAAAGTAATCCTTCACGCAAGATTTTTTGATTGGATGTGAGCGCTCCAAAAGCTATCCCAACAATGGGGCCCATTAATGGAGCAACTATCATTGAAGCAATTAGAGTAACATAATCATCTCCGATAAGACCCATGGCGGCTAAGATAGAAGAGAGAATAGTCCACGCTATAAAATTGAAATCAAGTTTTGAGAGAGAATGAACTTTTTGTTCTAATTCTTCAATCGAAATTCTTCTCAACAATTTATCTTGTTTTCTTGTTCTCGTTCTAGGGATGGTTGCTTCAATTTCAGTAATGGTTATTCTCCCTTTAACTCTCCCGATACCTAAATCACTAAGGTGCTCTAAAACAAACCCTGTTCTAGTAGGTATAACAGTAATTAGAATTAAACTATGATCCGAACCTTTTATGTGTTCTATTTGCGAAGGAGAAACAACTTCTATGAGACTTTTTACAATATCATCTCCTTCTGCTGCTGGAACCGTTACTTGGATTTGCTTCATTCATAAATCCTCAAATATATTGAACTAGTATTTGATGTTAGTTTTCTACTCTTTTATTTGTTGGGGCGCTCATTTTAAACCAAAAATGTTTTTCTCGTGAGAAACTATTTTATGCCTTCTCGACTAAAACATTTAGGAATAGAGAGGAAATGATGTGTTGTGAGTAATATTAGATTTCCCATGATAATTACTTGCTTTGTTAAGAATCCCCAAAAAACAGCAGATATTTTTGAGAAATTACTAAGAGACATGGGATATGCAAAAATAAGTGAAAGAGCTTTTGTTCATCAAGGTGGAGAGCAGTTAACTGCAGCAATTACTTTTGGGAAAACCTATTTACCAGAAATTGATTCAATTAGAGATTGTTTAACAGTATATCTCTCAGACGCTGAGCATGCAATAAATATTGAATTTTGTGATACATTGAATGAATTTCTATCTACAGAGATGCCTACAATTGGTATATCCTTTTCTTAATTGAATCGATATAATAGAAAAAATTAAACGAATTTAGTAAATAGCAAGCGTGTTCTGATAGAAATGCAATACTACGAAAATTGTGACAAATGCAAAAAATGTTTCCCTTGTCCTGTAACAAGTGGTGACAAAAGTCAAGGAGCATATCCAATAACTCAAGGGCATGGTGATATATGGTATTGTGCAAATTGCTTCTACTGCGAAGATGTTTGCCCTGATTATTCTCCAAGACAATTTGCAGTAGATTTGCGAAGAACAACTCAACAATTTTCTGAAAGAACAATTGACCCAATTAAACAATTAAGAAAACAAGGTTTGTTGTTTGATATAACTAAGACTCTGAATGAGTACAGACTCGATATGGGTTTGCCGTCCATTTTAAAACCGAATGTCAACGAAATTGATTTTCTTTATCAAAATGTTTTGGATAAAAAAACAACCTCTTTAACAATGGCCAAAGGGAATAAAGACTCGAGTATCCAAGGAAAAGATTTCAAAAAAGGGAAGATTGCACTATTTTTAGGTTGTCTGATTCCATATCGAGTACATGATTATGAATTATCTGCAAGAAATTTGATGAAAAAACTTGACATAGACTATTTGGATTTACCATTTTCATGCTGTGGTTCGATTATGACAGAATCTCAATCAGAAGAACTATGGTTGACAATAAGTGCATACAACTTAGCTTTAGCAGAACAATCTGGTGTTGAAACTATTATTACTTTATGTGGGGGTTGTACTGGTAATCTTAGAAGAACAAATAATATCCTACTTGAAAATAGCGATAAATTAGTAAAAGTAAATGAGCACTTGAGTAAGATTTCGAAAAATTATTCTGGAAAAATAACGATAAAGCATTTTTCTGAATTCTTATTGGATGAGAAAATAACTAAGAATTTACAACGTTTGTTGAATCCATCAAAATTAGAAAATCTGCAACAAATATCAGCTAGCGTACAAATACCCTGTCAAGTAATTCGTCCTGAAAAACATTCACCAAATTCCCACCTCGAAACGAAATTACTAACTAATTTGATGAGATTAACTCAAATCATACTTGTCAAATATCCATATGAATTACTGTGTTGTGGCTCATCAATTTTAGCTTATGATGAACAACTGGCATATAAAATAGCTAAGAAAAGAATTGATTCTCTTCTAAAAAGGAATGTTGATGCACTAATTCTTGGATGTGGAAATTGCAGTATGAATTTTAGTGTTCATCTTTCTGAGTATTCTGATACACGATTAACAACATTATTTTTCACAGAAGTGCTTGACTATGCGTTGGGCACAGCTAATGAAAGAATAGATGAATTACTTAGAGATAAAAAATAAAATGAAGTGCAATTAAGCAATTGCAACTTCGCTTTCTTCGACTGTTTGATCTTTCTTGTGAGTAAAGAATTTTATTTTCTTAAATAAGACTGGCATTAACAGTCCAATGACGGAATACACAATGGTATATCGGACGAAATCGTAGAGATAATCTAAAGCATAATTCGTTGTTGCAAAAAGATCGAATAAAGCACTCAATCCAAAGTACACGCCACCAATAAATGCTAATCCGGTAATTATTCTAAGTAGTTTTGAATACCACTTCAGATTGTTGTTATCCATTTTAATGTAACGAGCTTCGAACCAAAAAAACACAGGGAAAATTATAAGAGCAGCTACTATTTTTGCTGAATTTTCTACATCACCTGGTGGCCATTCCACAAATAATCCGGTAAAGAATGTAATAAAGAACACAGCTAGACCGTAACTTACTCCAACAACTATCTTTACCCAACTAGGCCATTTATCCATCCAGTTAATGAGAAGGGGGATACTAAAGTATAATGCCGCTAAAATTGCTGCACCAATAAGGAATCCAAGTATCACATCACCAATAAAATGCACTCCTAAGAATACACGCGAGATACAAATGAGTAGAATTAGAATTGGAATAACAATATAGAGCCAGATTTTTTTGAAATGAAGCATAATCCAACCGTACGTTGTTGTAGACGATTGCGCATGTCCTGATGGGGTGCTAAAACCTTCTACTTCAATCATATTATCGCTTATCGATGGTCTAGGTTTCTTAATTAGTACTTTTAAGAAAAAGTTCAGGAAACTTGCTGTTAACAAAACGTAGATTGCAATTATTGCATCCTTTTTTCTGTATGTCCAAAAGGCTATCGCTAGTAATACGATATAAAAAATGGGGTCACCAAAATACGTTA
>DAOUWQ010000122.1 GCA_030667035.1 Candidatus Heimdallarchaeota archaeon
AAATTTAGATTTATCAGTTCCTTTTGGAGGAGTTTTTCTATTCATAATTTTAATTTCTTTCTCCTCCGGAATTGTTATTTCTTCCATCATTCTGCTAACTTCGCCATCAGCAAGAATAATTACTGGAGAACGTAGCTGCTCTGATATATTGAAAGCTACAATGGTTAAATCAAAACACTCTTGCACAGACCAAGGAGTCAATGCAACTGCGGGATAATCGCCATGGGATCCAAATTGAACTTGCATATAATCTCCTTGTGCGGAAAACGTGGGTAACCCTGTTGATGGTCCCCCTCTTTGGACATTAACAATTACCAACGGTGTTTCAGACATATAAGCAAGACCAATTCCCTCTTGTTTAAGTGAAAAACCAGGCCCAGATGTTGTTGTCATAACCTTTGACCCCGCCCAGGAAGCACCAATGCACATATTTATCGAAGCTATTTCATCTTCTACAATGAACGCTGCTTTTCCTCCTACTGCAGGTAAACGATACGTAATATATTCAACAATCTCAGAAGAGGGGGAGATTGGATAGGCAAAAAATTCTCCAACATCACTTGCGATTGCTCCTTCAACTATACCCCAATTGCCATTTTTGAAATAGGTTCCAGTCAAAACCTTTGGTTGTCTATCTACTACCACTGACTTTTTCTCCTATGTATTTCGATCTTATTTCATCTTGAACTCTTAATCATGCTTTCTTCGGAACATCACTTTCATCTACGAATATCGCAAAATCAGGACACATACGTTCACACATGTAGCATTTAATGCAATCATTCATTCGATGCATTTTTGATACACGCCAACCTTTTTCATTTAAAACATCCGAAAAACCAAGGCAATTCTTCGGGCAAAACTCTATGCACAAGCCACAGCCTTTGCATCTTGTTTCATCTGTTACTATGTAATGTTTTTTCTCGGAATGCTGGTGTACTTCCATAATTTCCAACCTTGTAGAAGTATGTCACATAAGAAGAGATAACCTTACTTAAAATATTTATCGTTAGTAAAACATTAAGAGCTTTTGAGTAGCTGCTCAAAAACGATTAAATAAGTAGATTTTCAGATTATTTATGTTAAACTATTTTAGTTGGATTAGAAACACTTTTCAAAAGCTAAAACTTAACATTAAAAAAGCTGTAAGATAATTATTTCCATATTAAAGGTGCTAAACGTGAGCGGAGAAAAGAAAAAGCGGATCAGAAGCGAGAAAGTACTAGTTTCTCTGAAAGATTCTCTAATTGGTGGAGAAGGACTTAAAGAAGTAGAAGAGAAGCGACAGAAATTTGTAGAGAAACATTCTGTGAAACTTGAAATTAGTGAGGAGAAGGAAAAAGAGATTATTGAGAAAATTAAGCAAGGATTTAGTTTAAAAACCGAAAATAAAGATTTTTGGTTATTTTTTGTCGCACAATTTCTACCTTTAATGATAATTGGTTCTGCTTTATTTATTCCAGGTCTAATTTTTCTTTCACAAGATATGTTTTTACTTATACTCGTTATAACTGGCGCCTTGGTTTATCTTTATACTATAATCAGACTAATTTGTATGTTAACTTTCAAGGTAGAATTCACTCCGGAAAAAATTAGTTGGAGAAATATCTTTTGGCAGAAAGAAATTCCAAATAAAAACATTACTGAAATAAAACCTATCCAAAGTTTTTACCTCTATTACACTAAGATTGGTGGTGTTGGCAGATTTGGAGTAGAAGTCATCTTAATTGCTACTGAAGACACAGATTATTGGTTACGAGCTTATCCCTTTAGAAAATCGAGAGGAGATGAATTAGTAATTACAACGAAATGTTGGGCTACATTAACAGAGCAAACAAACTCGTAAAGTAATTCAAAATTTGAAAGAGGATTAAATATGAAAAAACCATTCATTCATTTTTCAGTCTCTTTGATATTTTTATTACTAATTTTGACACCGTTTATTAGTGCTACTTACGTTCAAGATTTCAATTCAATAACATCAAAACAATCAAGTGTAAATTATCAATTTCAAATAATCTTTGTTTTAAATGATGAAAATGAAACGGATGCAGATCAAGATGGCATGCCAGATGCATGGGAAATCGAGAATGACCTCGATATAGATCGCGATGACAGCAATTTCGATTATGATTTTGATGAATTAGTAAATTTAGATGAATATCTGTATGGAACAGATCCTTGGAATGAAGATACAGACGGAGATAGGTTCAATGACGGATTTGAAGTTGCGAAAGGAACAGACCCAGCTGATCCCGCAGATCACCCCACTAGAATTTGGTTATTTATCCTAATAGGAATTTTATCTGTAGGCGTCTTAGCAGGGATATCTTGGGTTGTAGTAATTTCTTTGAAAGATTCGAAAAAAACAAAAAAGCAAATGAAAGAGGGTTCACAATAGTGAGCTAGTAAGTGGTACTCTATGTCTAAAATTGTTAATTGGATAAAAACAGGCAAACGAGGTGCACGTGCAGAATTCACTGATAGTGATTTGCTAACAGCATTAATTTTGATATCGAAAGAATCTATGGGAAGATATAAGCTTCAAGAGAAACTGCTTCTCTCAGAAAGTAGTACCAAATCATTGCTAAATTATTGTAAAAGTAAAAATCTTTTAACAACAACTCCCGGAAGAACAGGACATTCAATCGCAGAGAATGGTAAGAAAGTAATTGATTTGGTTAATCAGCGACTATATGATTATGGTGATTTTAATTATCAGGCATTTGAGAACAAGCAACATTACTTCACCTCTTTAAAATGTTTGAAGAATAAACAGAAAGATCCATCCTGGAAAATACGAGACATTGCAATTGCTTATGGTGCAGAAGCTATTTTATTATTTGAAATTACAGAAGATTTGACAATAAAATTTCCAGAGAATGAAATTCAAGTTTTGAATTATTTCCCAGATTTAGAACTAAAAATGAAAAGTTTATTCAATAAACCAATTCAGAAACAAACAAAAATATTGATTGTAGCAGCAAATTCTATTGAATTAGCCCGTAAAAGTGCTCTAATTACTGCAATTCACTCGGAATCTACTATTAGAAATAAAGTACAGTTTTACTTTTGATAGAAAGGTTTTTACTCAAAGATTTTTCTGAATATAAAATCAGTTAATTATATACCTTGGGTGTATTTAAATATCAAGTGGGTAAATGAAATAATACCCAATTCAATATCTAACAAAGGCGTTGTATTGAATGTCCAGAAACAGGAAAAATAAACAAGACGAAATCGATAAGAAAATTGCTGAAGCAGGTCCTGATCAAGCATTTCATGCTATGGATACTGGAGAAGTATTAGAAAAGCTTGACGTCAATCCCTCTAAGGGGTTGGATGAAAAAGAGATTGCCTACAGAGTAGAGAAATATGGATTGAATATTTTAGTTGAAAAAGACAAAACTAATCTCATACTTCTGTTTCTAGGTCAATTTTTCGATATCTTAATCGGTCTTCTATTTATTGCTGCACTTGTTTCAATTATTTTCAAAGAATATGTTGAAGCAGGTGTAATTTTTGCGATCGTTATTATTAACGGTTTAATTGGTTTTATCCAAGAGTATCAAGCAGAAAAATCATTAGAAGAGCTAAAAAAAATGGTGAGCAAGGAAGTTCGAGTTATTCGTTATGGTGACGAACATGTAATTGATTCGAAAAATCTTGTTGTAGGTGATATTGTTCTAATTGAGGCAGGTGAAAAGGTTCCAGCAGATATGAGATTACTTGAGTCAACCAGTTTAAAGGTAGATGAGAGTGCACTGACAGGTGAATCTATTAGTCTCAGTAAAAATTCCAAACAGCTTATAGCTGTTAATGCAGTTGTTGGCGATCGTCGCAATATGCTTTTCATGGGTACAACAGTTACTTATGGTAGAGCAAAAGCGATTGTTGTTGATACGGGTATGGAAACCGAAATGGGTAAAATAGCTGCATTAATGCAAAGCGAAAAGGATGAACCCACACCTCTCCAAAAGAATCTTGATAAACTTGGCAAAGTACTTGGTTTAACAATAATAGTTATTTGTGCAGTTGTTTTTGGAGCTACAATATTACATGAGGTTGCAGTATTACATGAGGTAGAAATTGATCATGTGGTTGAAGCATTAGAAAATGCTATTGCATTAGCAGTTTCAGCTATTCCAGAAGGGTTGCCAGCAGCTATAACACTTACTTATGCTATTGGTGTAAGAATGATGGCAAAACAAAATGCTATTGTTTCCCGTTTACCTGCTGTTGAAACATTAGGTATAGTTGATGTTATTTGTAGTGATAAAACAGGCACATTAACAAAGAATGAAATGACAGTTGTAGAAGTTAGAACACTAAATCATCGAATTAAAATTACTGGCGAAGGTTACAAACCCATTGGACAATTTATTGAAGATGGTAAGGCAGTTGATCCGTTACAATCGCCTGATATTGAAAAAATGGCTCGCGTTTCTTTATTATGCAATAATTCAAAAGTACACTTTGACAAAGAAACAGAAGAAATTGAAATTATTGGTGATCCTACTGAAGTTTCATTGATGGTACTTGCTAGAAAAGCAGGATTGCAAGATGAAACATTATATAAAAGGGAAGCAGAGATATTCTTTGATTCTCAAAGAAAGCGCATGACAACTATTAATCGATTTTCTGATTCAAAGGAATTTGAAGAAGATCTCATTGCCTACTCTAAAGGGTCGCCTCCTGTTTTGTTAGAACATTGTAGTTTCATTTCTATTGATGGTAAAGTATCTCCTCTCTCTGATGGCGTTAAAGAAAAAATACTTGAAATGAATGATGAGATGGCTACAAGAGCATTGCGAGTATTAGCACTTGCTTACAGAGTTGTGGATGAAAGATTAATTAAAGTTGATAAGGAAGACTTTCTATCTGAACTCGAAGCAAACATCGAAACAGACCTTGTATTTCTTGGATTATTAGGTTTAATAGATCCTGCAAGACCAGAAGTCAAAGATGCTTTGCAAAAGTGTCGAACTGCAGGTATTGAGGCAGTTATGGTCACTGGAGATCAAAAAATAACTGCTGAAGCAATTGCCAAAGATATTGGTTTAGTTCAAGGCGATAAATGGAAAACCATTACTGGTGTTGAATTAGAAGCAATGTCTGATGAAGAATTGAATGATATTATCGAGGATGTTTCAATCTTTGCCAGAGTAAGTCCAGAACACAAACACAGAATTGTTAGTATGTTCCAAGAAAGAGGACATGTAGTTGCTACTACTGGTGATGGAGTAAACGATGCTCCAGCTATCAAAAAAGCTGATATTGGTATAGCGATGGGTATTCAAGGAACTGATGTTACTCGAGAAGCTGCACAAATGGTCCTTGCAGATGATAATTTCGCAACAATAGTAGATGCAGTAGAACGAGGAAGAACAATATTCCAAAATATGCTAAAATTCATCAGATATCTTATTGCAAGTAATTTTGATGAGATTCTAACAGTATTTGTTTGCGTTGTTTTCTTAGGTTTAGGATCACCCTACACTGCTATCCAAATTCTTTGGATCAACCTAGTAACCGATGGATTGCCGGCTATTGCTCTAAGTGTAGATCCACCATTTGAAGGTATTATGCGTGAACCTCCAAGAAAGAAAGACGCAGGATTTATGAAAGATATCTATATCTTTTCAG
>DAOUWQ010000472.1 GCA_030667035.1 Candidatus Heimdallarchaeota archaeon
AGCTTATACTACCAATTAACATGAGGCAAATATAATGGTAAACAAGGAGAAAAAAGGCATCTGGATCACCAACGGTTTATTATCACAATTTTCTAGTTCATGGACTATGCTTAAACAAGCAATAGAAAATTGCCCCGATGAATATTGGTACGGTACAGATAAGGATTGGAATTTCTCCCGGACAGTATATCATATAATTGAAACTCAAGAATTCTATATGCGAAGTTCTCCTGATGGCATGGTTTGGGGTAAACTGCTTGGAAACTTAGAAAATAAAGATCTGTCAGCTGAAACGGTGTATCCTTCAAAAGGCATTCTAATTGGTTCCCTTGATGAGATAAATAAACAAATATCAAACTATCTCAAGAGTATTGAATTTGAAAGCTTATTACAGAAAGATGATTTCAAGTGGTTCAGCTCTATTTTTGAAAAATTACTGTATTTACTTAGGCACAATGCACATCATTTAGGTGAGCTTGGTCGCATGCTCCGAGAGTGGGATTGTAAAAGAATGAAATGGCAATGAGTTATTCATGCCAGACAGTAACGTCTTCTACAGTTAATTTTCGTATATCCCGTGGGGTGCTATCAGCATAACCAAATGCTATTGCAGCAAGGAGTTGCATATCTGTTTTAAGATATTCATTCACTTCGTCCTCAACGTAGAGAATATCACAAATCCAAAGAGAACCTAAACCTAGATCATATGCTTTTAATAACATGTTTTGAATTGCTGCAGAAACTGACTGAATATCAGGTTTTGCAGGAAATGGCATTGGTTGAGCATTATAAATAAGGATGTTTACTGGAGCTTGGTCCATAACTTTAAAGCTATTTTTTGCGTATGGATTTACATCAGGATGATCTTCTTTTTTTCCAAATTCTCGCAAACAGAATTTAGCAAATTTATCCTTTGCCTCTCCTTGAAACACATGAAATCGCCATTGTTGAATATTTTTTGCAGAAGGGGCTTTATTTCCAGCATCAAGTATTGCTTCAATATGCTCTTTTTTCAAAAGCTCTGGTTTGAATTTCCTTATTGATCTTCTATTTGTAATTGCATTATCGAGTTCCATATGTAATACTATTACTAGCTCATAAATAAAGATTGCATTTTTTACTTATTAAATCCAACATAAAAAATGAGTTTAATTTTAATCGATTTAAAAGCAGAAAGAAACCTCTATCGTAATTGGATATGGTGTTTTCTATATTTTTAATTAAGTGAAAGACCATTCTCAATTATATGAGAAATCTAATATACTCCTCTTAGTGTAATGTCAATTGCTAATAGGAAGCTTACAAATGAATATTGATGGTTTCAGAAAATTCTGTGAAGAGAAAGAGTACAAGAAAGAAATAATTGATGAAGCTGTGAAAAAGGTAAAAGATTTTGATAGTTTTCTCCACAGCATTCAAAGGAATATTGATACTGTTAATGAGAAGGACGTTCATAAATACGCTCAGCACTTAATTGGTACAGGTGACAATAGCAAAGAGACTTATTATGCTTTAATCAGATATTGCTATTTCTCAGGGAACGAAAATATGCTTATTGCTTTGTATGAATTGTTAGATGGTAGTGATGCTCTTAATAATTTAGCAAGAGAATTATCTGAGGTTGTTGGAGAAGAAAAAAGCAAAAAAATTCTGCAAGGGATCGATTTCCCAGTTCTTGGCACACTTTCAGTGAAAAAACCGGTGATAACCAAGAAAGTTATTCAACGTCTTGAAGAAAGTCTAGATGAAAAAACTTGTCATAAAATATTAGTCAGTAATCTTCATGGTATTCCAAAAGAAAGTTATAACAAACAGAGAGGAAAGTTTCTCGAGACAAAAAATGTTGATGAATATCTAGCTGAAAGACATGTCAATTTTATCAAGACTTTGGAAAAGCATCGAGATGATCAAACGTTATTTTATACTCAAGAAGTTGATGATGAAGTAGTAGAGCATGTGAAGAACAATCCACAAATTGAAGGCGGAGTAAGAAAAGGCAATATTCTTTATGCTGAAAAAATCCCCTATTTGACAAAGAAATTCCTAAATGAAACAGATGAGAATATGAAAAAATATTTCTATTGTCATTGTGCGTGGGTTAGAGAATCTCTAAAAACAGGTGAAATAGACGTTCCATCTAAGTTTTGTAAATGTAGTGCTGGCTACTACAAGAATCAATGGGATGTAATATTGGATCAACCTGTTGATGTTGAAGTATTAGAAACAATTCTAGACGGTGATTCTAGATGTTTGTTTGCAATACATCTCCCAGAAGAAGTTGTTAAACAAGCAGATAAGAAGTAATAAAGTAAATGCTTCTTTCAAGTTAGAGAGAAGTTTGTCACCCATAAAGACAAATAATCATTTACTGTATAAAACAACAAACATTTAGTATTCAGAATGTAATGTAGAATTGCTTGTTATGAAAATAGAAAATTATGAAGCAAAATCCCTAGTACGACAGGGAGGAGTATCGATTTTTTCTTGGGCGGAAATATATCTCAACCC
>DAOUWQ010000138.1 GCA_030667035.1 Candidatus Heimdallarchaeota archaeon
TAATCAAGGAAAAACAAAGGAAGAAATAATCGCACACTGTGAAACATTGTCTCTAACTGAAAATTCTCCTGATTATCCTAGTTTGAATGGATTGAAGATGAGGACATTAGAGAATTGGTATAATTATTGGATTAAAAAATAAATTAAATCTCTAACTTTTTCATACTTTACTATCTAGAAAATATTATATTGTTAAAAAATGATGTAAATTCAGAGTTGATAAAATTTGACAATAGAAAAAATCGTTGAAAATGTTTATTCCATATCTGATGGGAGTACTCGTGGAAATGTTGCAGCTTACGTTTTACCGAATCAAATAATCTTCATCGATTCAGGAATGAATATACCTTTAGTAAAAAAATTCAGAGAAAAACTTGAGAAAGAAACAGGTAAAAAAACCACCTATCTTTTAATTACTCATACACATGGTGATCATATATTTGGTAATCAAGTGTTCAAAGATTGCAAAATCATTTCTTCAAAACATACCGAAGAACGAATGATAGAAAGCGAGAAAACCAATTGGGCTCCAGATAAAATAGTTGAGATGATAAAAAACGCTGAAGATCCCTCAACACTTGAAGGATTAGTAATCGTTCTACCTACTGAAACATTTGGCGATCAAATGGAAATTACCGATGGTGATGTAAAAGTTATTTTTAAACGAACTGGTGGTCATACAGAAGGGTCTTCTTATGTTTATTGTCCTAATTACAAATCACTAACTGCCGGAGATAATTTGTTTATAGACAGTTTTCCCTGGGGTGGTGCGCCTTCTGCTAACCCTGAAAAATGGATAGCTGCTCTTGAAGAATATTTGTCACTTGATATTGATTATTATTTACCCGGTCATGGTCCTGTTTCAAACAAAGACAAAATTCAAGAGTTCTTGACTTACATTTCAAAAGTTGTTGATCTTATGCGAAAAATGATCGCTGAAGGAAAATCTGAAGAGGAGATTATCAAAGAAACAGATGCGATTGAATACCACCCTCCAAAAAGACCTCAATGGAAAGAACTAACCTTAAAGAAATGGTATGAAGTACTTATAGCAAAATGAACATTCTTTCTCTCTGACATGAGAATCAAATTTACCTTTCTATCAGAAAGTATTTATTCTCCTTTTTTTTATATTCTTCTCATACGATATATATTACTTTGGTGTTTAATAATGACAATTTCAAAAATTAAAGCAAATGGAATAGAGATTAGAATTCAAGAATTTAAAAATGAAGGAAAGGAAACAATTGTTTTTCTCCATTATGGAGGAGCTACACTAGGTATTTGGAATGGTGTTATCCCTCATTTTAAAGAAAATTATAACCTTATTACTCAAGATTTAAGGTGTCATGGTTTTTCTGACAAACCTTTGGACGCATGCCATATTGATGATATGGCCAAGGATTTGGCTGGTATTATGGATCTGCTTAAAGTAAAAAAAGCTCATCTAGTAGGGAGTTCAATGGGTGCAGATGTAGCAATTAGTTTTGCTGCTAATTACCCTGGTCGTGTAACTTCTTTAGTCCTTGATGGTGGTTTGTACGACATTGTAGGACCTGACAGCAAAGAACAAACGCTATCTAAAGAAGCAATCGAAAAAGCTAGAAATGATTTAAAAGAACGAATTTTAGCTCGACCTCGAAAATATTATGATTCCAAAGAAGGATACATGGTTGAAAATAAAGAAGGTTGGGAGAAACACTTTCCATGGTCTGATGTTGTACGAATTGCGACTGAAGACGAAATAATGGAAACAGAGGAAGGACGATTCACTAGTACACAATCGTCAGAAGAAATTTGGTCCTATATTGAGCCTTTGTATGATGTCACCTTTGCTGATTATTATAAAAAATTCAATTGTCCAATTCTTTGGTTACCTGATGAAAAAGAACAAGATAATGAAATAGTTTTACGAAATCTCGAAAATTATGCTAAAGATAAGAAATATACCAAGAAAGTTACTCTCAAGGGTTCAGTACACGCATATACATGTGTACTTAAACCAGAAGAATTTAGCAATGAGATTTCAAAATTTTATGAAGAAATAAAGGGATTATAAAAACCCTTTTTCTTTTATTAATCGTAGAGTTTACCATTTAGTGGTACTCTATCTACCATTGAAATCTGCAACTCAGTATTGTAGAGTGTTTTTGCTTTTTCGGGATAGTCAAGAGAATAGTGAACACCACGACTTTCCATTCGACCTTTTGCACATCGAATGATGAGCTCTGCTACTTGAGCAAGATTTCTAAGGTCAAGAAGAGATGGGTGCAATTTGAAATCCCAGTAGAATTGATTGATCTCTTTCATAACCAAATCAAGTCTATTACCTGCACGGATCAATCTATTATTTGAACGAACTATTCCTACGTAGTTCCACATAAATCTTCTAATTTCTTCCCAGTTTTGTTTAACAATAACCATTTCATCAGGATCTTCAGCCATACCAGGGTCCCAGTATGGAAATGGTTGTTTCTTAGCTGCACTATTGCTCATCATCAAACTGGCTGCATATTTCGCTGCTTTATCTCCAACAACGAGACCCTCTAATAGGGAATTACTGGCCAATCTGTTCGCACCATTGAATCCAGTACAAGATACTTCGCCAATAGCTAACAGATTTTTAATTGAAGTTTGTCCTGAAGTATCAGCTTTTACACCACCTATAGAGTAGTGTGCTGCAGGAATAACAGGAATTGGTTGTTCAGTAATATCGATCCCATGTGATAGACATTTATCATAAATATTTGGAAATCTCTTTTTAGTGAAATCTGAATTTTTATGAGTGATATCCAGAAAAACACTGTCTGCACCTGAGATTTTTAATTCAGCATCAATTGAACGCGAAACAATATCCCTCGGGGCAAGCTCTTTCTTGGGGTGATATTTGTTCATAAATTGGTTACCTTCATAATCAATTAGCTTCGCTCCTTCACCTCGCATTGCTTCTGTGATAAGGAACGTTTTTGCATGAGGGTGATATAAACACGTTGGATGGAATTGTACCATCTCCATGTTGATTATTGATGCACCAGCACGATAAGCCATAGCTATACCATCACCTGTGCAGATATCCGGATTGCTAGTAACAAGGAAAACCTTGCCTGCTCCACCTGTAGCTAAAGTGGTAACGCTTGCTTGAAAATTAATAATTCTACCTTTGCTTTTTTCTAAGACGTAAGCTCCAATGCAAATGTTGTTATCAACAAACAAATTGATTGCTACATGATCTTCATAAAAAGTAATATTTGGTTCTTTGCGAGCTGCTTCAACCATCTTCGATTCAATTTCAAAACCAGTTCTATCTGTTGCGTGGAGAACTCGTCTTTTCGAGTGGCCGCCTTCTAAACCTAGATCGAATTTCCCATCCACTTTAGAAAATTTAACATTGTAATTATCAATTAATTCCTGAACGAGTTTGGGTCCTGCCAAAACAATCTCTTCAACAATATCAGATCTGCACAAACCTGCTCCGGCAGATAGAGTGTCTTTGACATGATCTTTGATGGAATCCTTTTCATCAAAAACAGTGGCAATACCACCTTGAGCATAAAGTGTAGAACCTTCGTTTATTTTATCTTTACTAAGTAAAGATACCGTCCCATATTTTGCAGCTTTCAAAGCGAAAGATAAACCACTAATTCCGCTTCCAATAACTAAGAAATCCGAAGAGATTTTCAAACGTAGACCTCAATTATTACAATTGATTTTGATGATTAGTTTCAAAACTTAAATGTTTGTATACATTTATTCTTTTGTAATTTTCACTTTAATTGGTTCACCATCGATAACCGGTGTTTTCGATTTTCTAAGGAGAAACCATGCACCTAGGCCTTGTATAGCAAAGGAGATTATTTCAGTATAAACAATTACTTTTTGTCCAACAACTTGAATTAATCTACCAAGATCAGTACCCGAGCTTGGTCCTGCGTATAGTATGTACAAATAACCTGCTAGGACTAGTGTGAAAATAACATACGCCCAAGCGTAAGCATTGGGATAACTCTTTTCAAGAAAAATACCAACAATATAAACAATCAAAGTAAATATTGATGCCGAGAAAGCAACATAAACCATGTTTGTATGAAGTTTACCATATATGTCATATGGGAGAAAACCAATTAACGCATAAGCAATTGCTGACAAAACACCATTTATTGACCCAACTATAATGAACCATTTTGCAACTTTGTTTTCTTTGAAGAAAGAGGGTAAAGTAATAAAATACAACATTAAAGATACTGCAACTATTGTTAAAGCACAAGCGAATAAGATTCTCGAGACAATATTTGAGTCACCTAGAAAAGTTTGTGATCTTCCAAGATCGCTAAAGTAGTTCTCCAGAAAATTATAGCTGGTAGCTGTTGGATCATTAAAAGTTCCACCTGGATAGACAATCATTGCAATTATTGTTAATAGTAAGAATAGAAGGCTGCCGATAAATGTTGTTAGCAAAAATGCTTTTTTGGTTTTTGTAGGGAAATACACAGGCAAATCACTTTCAAGCTTTAAATCGAATTCTCTACGCATCTAGTGCTTTTTTAATTTGTGCAAAGATTTCTATTATTGATTCTAAAAATAATCTGTGATTCCAAAGTTGTAATTATTTGAAAAGAGATTCATTTTTGAATAAAGTCCAAAGTATCCTTTTGGTAGGAAGAAATTAGTAATTTAGAAGTAATACGTGCGTGGAAGCGCTCAGTAGAGTCGCCCCACGCAAACAGGAGATAGTCATTTTTCAAATAGCGTGATAATGGCATTTTTCACGCTAGTAATCTTAGAGCTTTCTTAGTATAAAAATGTCTTGATATTGTACGGTTGCAAATGCGTAAAAGGTTTTTTTTTGGAGTAATTAAATTGGAGTCTTAAAAAAATAATACTAAGTTGGAATGTTTAATTTTAGTTTGTAAAAAAGGAAATTTATCTTGAAAATTGAATTATTTGATTTTCAATAATTCAACTTCAAAGACTAGAGTCGAGTTTGGAGGTATTAATCCATTCCCTACGTTTTTATTTCCATAAGCTAGCTGAGGTGGAATTGTTAACTTTCTTTTGCCACCAGCTTTCATAGTGATGACTCCTTGATCCCATCCTTTAATTACTTGACCTACTCCAATTTGAAATTCTAGAGGTTCTTTCCGGTCAACAGAGCTATCAAATTTCTTGCCGTTTGTTAGCCAACCTGTATAATGAACTGAGATCTTATCCCCTTTTTTCGGGGTTGGACCTGAGCCTTCTTTGATTTCTTCGATTTGTAATTCTGCCATTAATTCTTCCACTCGGAATTTTTATTCTATCATAACAAGATAATACTGTGTTATAAAATAGTTTGTTAAATAAATAATAAAAAAGGAACGGTTAAAATTACTTTACTCGAAATGAATCATCTTCAGCTACA
>DAOUWQ010000276.1 GCA_030667035.1 Candidatus Heimdallarchaeota archaeon
CAACCCATATCAACTGTTGGAAACATTTCAACAAAATTCGCTGATAAATTTTTCATTACATTCTTTATCGATTTAGGTCTATCAAGCGTATCACAAATTGAATAAAGAATTACTTTTTGATTATTTAAGAGTTTAAAATTATGAAGCAGTATACAATATTTTTTCATTTTGAAAGATTCTGTTTCATCGCCAAAAATTTCTACTGCAAATAATTGAATAGCTTCTAAAAGTCCGGCTGTAAGCAGGGAATCAGTTGAACTGTCATTATAGTAGTTTACCCTTACAATTGGTACTCCACTAAACATTACACCAGTTTCTAGTACAGCCATTTACTAATTCCTCAATTAAAGCTTGTCTTCTCTAATGTTGTTAATTGAAATTTAAATTACTTTGTGTCGGTGGGCGCTTTTTATACCAAAAGTAATGTAATCTGTCAATGTTGGGAACGAAAATTAGACTATAAGTGTTCTTCTTTTACTTTATTTTGATGTATCAGCACTTTTTGCTTTCTGAATTCGTTTCAGCTTTGAAACAATCCAAGGCCGCTCAATCATTTTTATTGTATTTAGAGCTAATTTCATCGTTCTTCTTTCATCAAAAACTACTGCTAATTTTGCTACAGCCCTTAGATGATGAATTAGTGTATCAAACCAACGATAAATGTCACCAGGATAAGCATACAAATTATATCCTGTTTGTAGTGCTGTGGTTATCCTTCGTAGATTTTTATTCTCCAAACGTAACTTAACTAATATTCTTGAAAGCGACCGTATTCCGCAATCACACCAAGGATTGTCGGTGCAATTACAATTGAAAATTTCAGTTTGCCATTTTGCAAAGGTGCCGATAATAAGTTTTGGGAGATTCGATCGTTTATCGAGAGCACTTTCCATATATTCTATAACTGAGCCTGCAAATAAATTGGAACCAATATATCCACCCCTCAGAGTTTTTTCAATTTCAGATTGTATTTTGGATGTAAGAAAAATGCTTGTAAAAGGTTCTAAATCAATAGCTATTTCTAATGGACTAGTATTTTGGAGTTTCTTTTTTATTGCTCCAGCTTCTGATGGATGTAAAAATGTTCTTGAGGTTGCTTTCCCTAGTTTTGTTGCCCTTGGTCCTTCTTGATAAATATTAATAATTTCTAATTCTTGAAGTGCCTCCAATGAATCTTTTAATGGCTCAGATGGACCCAACATTTGATTATAAGCTTTTACGATGTCCTTTAACGATGGTTCTTTCAAAGCGACTATACAAGCCAATATTTGCTCTAACTGTCTTTCACCTTCCATCAAAGGTTCAACATCTTCAATCTCTTCAGATAATAATGCGAAAGCTACTGAATCTTCTGATTCATCCATTGATCGATGGTATTTTCTATTTGGTTGTACTAGAAGAACAACTTTGCCTTTGTCATGATACCCAAGGCGCCCAGCTCTGCCAGTCATTTGGTAAAATTCTGCAACAGATATCCACTCAATGCCCATTGCTAACGATACAAAAATCACTTGACTTGCTGGAAAATCAACGCCAGCACCCAAAGCCGCTGTAGTAACTATTGCAGCGAATTTACCTTCTGCAAAACCAGCTTCGGCTCTTTTGCGCTCTTGATATGTCAAGCCAGAATGATAGACCGTAGATCGCAACCCACTTTTATTTAATTTGTTGGCCAATTCATAACAATGTCTTCTTGAATTTGTGAAAACAATTGTCTGGCCAAAATATCCTTGTGTAGATTTTGTATTATATTCGGCTAAGATTAGATCTCGAAGATGAACTTCTTTTTCATCTTGATCTTGGGCCATAATAATGTGTCTTTCCAATGGTATTGGTCTTGTCTCGTGAATGAGAATCTTTAGATCCAAATCTTGTGCTAGTGCTTCCGGATTACCTATTGTTGCTGACAAACCTAAGATTTGAGCTTTTGGAAAAAGATTTTTTATTCGGGCAATAATTCCATCAAGTTCTGGTCCTCGTTCTTTTTGATTTAGTAGTTGTATTTCATCAATAATTACTGTTCCAATTTCTCCTAAATCTCTCGCCTTCGCATTTCGTAGTAGAAGATCAAATGCTTCATACGTTGCAGTAATAATTTGAGCATTACGATATCCTGTGTCAATAATATATCGTCCTTCTTCTCCCACGTCAATTTTACTCATACCAACTCTAATTGCAACACGCAACCCTTCGGGAGAATATTTCTTTTTGAAATCTTCATATTTTTGATTAGTTAAAGCTACTAAGGGGCTTAGATAGATCATTTTCTTTCCTTGCAGTGCTTTGAGCAATCCAGCCATCTCCCCGATTAGTGTTTTTCCACTGCTTGTTCCAGCAACTATAAGCAAATTTTCATTTTGCAATAAACCGGCTTGTAATGCTTTAACTTGAATTGGAAGTAATTTTTTGATGCCAATTTTCTTAAGAATTTCTTTGAGCTTTCCTGGTATAGGTAATTGATCAAGATATTTTGCATCTGAAAGATCATCAATATCTCCAATGGTATCGAACATTGTTAATTCTGGTCTTTGTGCAGGTTTGAAATTGTAGGAAAAGGTTTCCAGAACATCATCAACTGTTTTGATTTTCAGTAACAAACGATAATAGTGATTCCGACCATTTTTTGTTAACCTAATTTCTCTCGAATTCAATTCTCGATCTAATTCATCCTTAGCACATTGATAACAAGCTTTTCGTCCTGAAACTGAGAATTGTCTATCATCTGGCAAAATAGTTACTTTTTGTTGGTCAATTAAACACAATCTACATACTCGTCTAATTGTTGCTTTGTTGATATTGAAAGCTTTGAAATATTCCTCAAATAAATGGTAATCACTTGGTTGATCATCAAGTGAAATAATTATTCCTTTTGCTTTACGAAGAACTTCGGTGATGTCATCAGGACGTTTGAATTCGCTTCCAATTTTATCTGAAACAAAATATTTGTAGGGCCTTAATCGATTGTTCTCTAGTACAAATTGAAGTTTTGCCCGTTCCCTAGGTGAAACTCGATTAGATGAAGCTTTTGCTGGAAGTATGAGCATTTTAACGCGATGTGTTTCAATTTCAAAATCCATTAGAAACACATAGTATTGAAAAGCTTTACCAAACATTATTTTCAGACTCTGTAAATTGAATAGATTATCATATTACGATTAACTGTTTTCTTAAATTTGTTCATTACTCAATTTCAAAAAGAATAATTTATCTGAATCAAAAGAACATAGCTCATGGATTGTAATAAGCAATAATACTATTGCTTTGCTTTTCTACTTTTTCAACTTCAAATCCATGTTGTGATAATAATACTTTATAATTTTCTAATGTTGAATACAAACCCATACCTTCAACACATACGCCTAACCATTCTGCAATCAGGGAATGTTTAGGTTCATCAATGAGTGGTGTTTGAATTAATAGTTTCGTTCCATCTTTAGCAATTTGTTGGGAAATATCAAGAAAACGGCTTATTTCTCTAACTTCTATTCCAAGAGGGTTAAACAAACAAATTAGGTCAACTTTTTCTTTCATCAATTGATTCATCATTTCAGATGGATATTCAATTGAAAATTGGATATTTTTTCTTTGAAATCTGTTAATAGTATAATCATACGCATCTCGAAATGCAGCATTTATTTGCATTGAATAAATTGTACTTTTGGAGTAAAGAGAAGATAATTGAATAGCACTGTAACCTAACCCATGGTTATAATCGAAAATTTTCTTGGGAGAACTTGACAGATCTAGTTCTGTTATAGCATCGGATCGTATCGAATTTAAACCATCACAACCATCTACTGTATCAAGATAATAGACAATTTCAGATATATTGATTTTTTGAGATTCGTTTCTAACTATTTCAATAAATTTCTTTTCTA
>DAOUWQ010000365.1 GCA_030667035.1 Candidatus Heimdallarchaeota archaeon
CGACAAAACTCCATTAGTTTTAAAGAGTTTTTTTCTAATAGCATAAAACAATCTAAAATTTTAAGTAGATATTGAAGCAATAATGCATTATGAAGATCTTTACTATTATTGGTTACACCAATTCAGGGAAAACTGGCACCTTAATTGAAATCATCAAAGAATTGGTTAACAGAGGCTACAACGTTAACAGTGTAAAACACGTACATATTGCAGATTTTACTATTGATACTGAAGGGAAGGATTCATGGAGACATCGAGAAGCCGGAGCTTCAATTACTGCAGTAAGAGGTGATAATGAAACAGCAATTATTTACAAAAGACCTCTAAATGTAATAGAACTTCTCCCACATTTTAATGGTGATTTTCTTGCACTAGAAGGATTTTCAGATGAAAAATTAGTGCCAAAAATTCTATGTTCAAAAAATCTAGCTGATTTAGAAGAAAGATTTGATGATACAGTTTTCGCTATATCAGGGATTATTTCTTCAGAAATTAAAGAATTTAAAGGGATAAAAGCTATCAATGGATTAACAAAAACTAAGGAGCTTGTTGATCTAATAGAGGAGCAGGCAATTAATACTACAGAATTAATTGCTAAGTATCACTGATTCTTTTACTAAAAAAATTAATTAACTCATTTCTCTTCAAAATCGTCTCAGGCAACCCTTCTGCATGCAAAGAGTAAAGCATGTTAAGCATATAAGTTTCAGTCAATCCTGCTTTGCGAAGATTAGTTGAATCCTTGAAGAAATCAGTCTTCTCTCCGTCAAAAACAATTTTGCCTGCTGATAATGCAATGACTCTATTACTTTCTTCAAGAACTGAATCGAGATCATGTGTTATGATAATTACCAATTTCTTTTGATCCTTTAATTTTTGAATATAGTTTCGAATGATGATTTTTTGGGCTATATCAATGCCTGAAAATGGTTCATCTAGAATTATTGCTCCTGGGTCTTGAATCAATACAGTAGCCAAAGCTAATTTTTGTTTTTCTCCTCGACTCAATAATCTTGGATGTACTTTCCGATATTTCGTCATTCCAAAGAAATCTAACATTGAATTTACTTTCTCTTCCTTTTCATCTTTTGTAAAGTTGAATCTTTGCAAACTTAATGAAAGTTCATTTTCCACTGAATTTGTAAAAAGCATAATATTGGGATTTTGAAAAACATAACCTACATTTTCAGCTATTTCTGCTATTGATTTTTTCTCTATTAATTTGCCATCAAAACTTATTTGACCTTTACTAGGTTTTAACATTCCAATAATAAGCTTAGCTAATGTCGTTTTCCCTGAACCGTTTCGACCTACAATAGCAATTTGTTCATTGGGATTCAATTTTAGAGATAGATTAGAGAAAATTCCTTTTCTACCTGCAATATAGCTAAAGCTAATTTCATTTAATTCAATACAAGTCATTTTAGCATTTTCCCCAATATTTCTGTTGCTTGTGAGTACGATGTAGGAATTTCTACATCAAAATTAGATTCCTTCTTAATTTCGTGGAAGAGGCTAACAATGGTTGGTGGAACTAAATCGTTATCTCTCAGTAAATCAATATCAGTTAGAATTTTTGCTGTAGGACCATCTGCAATTATTTGACCATTATTGATGAGAATTATTCGATCTGCTAACTCGAGTAAGTAATCCAAATCATGTTCAATCATTACAACCGTTTTTTGTTCTTCCTTATTGAGTTGCTTCAAAGTGGTTGCCAATTCTAGCTTACTTGGTAAATCTAGCATACTAGAACATTCATCCAACACTAAGATTTGAGGATCCATAGCTAAAATTGATGCTAAAATAACTCTCTGTTTTTCTCCTTCACTTAAATCTGCAGTAGCTCTGTTTTTTAAGTAATCGATGCCCAAAGTTTCTAATACACTATCTAATCGTTTTACTATTTCTTCTCTTGCAATGCCAAGATTTTCCATTCCAAAAGCAATTTCAGAAGTGACGTTCGGAGTAGCTATTTGAAAGCTCGGTTCTTGAAGCATGTAACCAACTACGGAACTCATTTCTTCTACAGTTTCATTGACTAATTTTTTTCCTGAAACCGAAACATCGCCTGAAAAATATCCTTTAATTGAATATGGTATTAAACCATTCAACATATAACAAAGAGTGCTTTTCCCACAACCAGTGGGACCGATGATACCTACAAATTCACCTTTTTCTATCTGCAGAGAGAGATTCTCAAAAATTTTAGTAGAAGAACTCAGATACTGAAAACTTACTTTGTGAATATCTATCATGGTATCTCTTCGATTTCCTTATGCCTACTAAAAATAAATTAATCGGTATTGATGGAAATCAATACCTGTTTCTAACTTTTGTCTTTCATCTGCACACAGATTTTTTCGGCTAAAACTGAATAGACTTTAGTAGCTTTAATAATTTGATCAATAGGTACGTGATCAAAAGGCGTATGAGCAAATTTCTCATCACCCGGACCAAAACCCACTAATGGTCTATCAATATCAAAAATTTCCGAGAGGTTGGCACCACCGGACCATTGACCAATTTTCGCAGATTTGCCTAATGCTAGGTTTTTAGCATCTTGTAAAATCGAGATGATTTCTGTATCGGATGCAGTTTCTAGTGCTTTAAAGTATCTTGTTAAACTAATATTAATTTCATCTTCTTTGTAGTTATTTTTCTTCAAGATACTCAGAAAGTCATTTCTTATTTTCTCGGGGTTTTCTCCTTTGAAAATTTGTCTAACCAATAAAGATTGACACATACAAGGTACAGAATGAGATTCTCCTAATGGAAGCGAGGAAATTGAACTGAGAACCATATTCGCTTTCCCGTATCGCTTATCTTCCGGTAGAACTGAGTCTTTGATTAAACAATCAATAATCTTATTCATTTTAAGAATGGCATTATCGCCCTTTGAAGGATTGCCAATATTGGACATTTTTCCTTTTGTTGTAACGCTATATGTAGCTTGGCCTGGATGAGCAATATTTATGTCTAAATTTGTAGGTGCACAAGACACAAGATAATCGGGATTAAGTTCAAATTTTTGCATTAGTTTTTTTAAGCCGCCAGATTTACCTGTTTTGGTATTGGCTAATCCAACTATAGTGAAATCTCCCTTCAATCGTGCTCTCGATCTCTTCAATGCAGCACCTGTACTAATCATAGCCGCTAGCCCTGCTTTCATGTCAGATGCTCCGCGACCGTAAATTACCTTTCCCTTTGTGCC
>DAOUWQ010000021.1 GCA_030667035.1 Candidatus Heimdallarchaeota archaeon
AAAAAACATTCTCAAGAAAAGAACTGGTGGACCCTGAGCGATGTGAACACACGAATGATGTAATAAATTCAAACTTATAAAAAAATAAACAGAAATTATATTTAAAGAATTATAATTCACAAAATAATGATTTATTGATATTAATAGATTAATATCTTCTTGGTTTTCGCTTTCTATAGCAATCTTGGCAATAAACAGTTCGTTCTCCGTCAGGTTTGAAAGGAATTTCTGTTTGTTGACCACAATCTGCACAGTTACTTGATGCCTTTCTCTTTGTGGTCTGTTGTAGCCACCGTATCTACTCATATTATTTTTTCACTGATAGTATTCGTTATACACAATAAATAGAAAATAAGTTAAAGATTGAATTTTATTAATCAAACTTAAAAGCTAATAACCAAAAATCACTTCATTCCTATCTCGTTAATTCGCTATATGTATACAAACAAACGCTCTTATCCATGCTTTAGAAAATTATGCATCACCATTTGAAGTTTTGATCCTCATTTCCTAGAGCAAAAAAATAGCTTAAAAACATAGAACCAGCTTGAGGGATTATGGTAACTTTTAACATTCCACAGGAAATTGAGAGATTTTTTGAATTAACTGAAAAAAGTGATTTCGAGAAAAAGATATTGGATTGTGGTGCTGGTGGATCCAAACCTAATATAGCAGTTTTTAGTGAACGAGGGTATGAAGCACACGGAGTGGAAATTTCTGATACTCAGATAGAGAGAGCACAAAAATATGCAGAAGAAAATAACCTTGATTATAAAATAATTAAAGCAGATATACGAGAATTGCCATATGAAGATGAGGCATTTAGTTTTGCATATTCTTATAACACGATTGAGCATCTTACGAAAGCAGGTACTAAAAAAGTTGTCAAAGAAATGCATCGAGTGCTAAAGAAAGGTGGTTTACTGTACACTAATTTTCAATCAACTGATTCAGCTTTCATAAAAGAAGGAAAAGATATTGGCGATAATGAAATGCTAGATATCTCTCAAGCAGGTAAATATGGATTTGAAGATACTTTTCATTCCTTTTATAACATTGATGAAGCGGATGAACTCTTTAGTGGATTAAAACTACTTCACAAAGGAATAACAAACTTTGATTACATTCACAATGATAAACAATGCCAAAGTATCACAATAGATTACATAGTGCAAAAGGAATAAAAGAAAAGTTGAACCAACTTCATCTAAGAGTGATGATTGGTGTCGCTTTTTGGTGTAAAACAAAAACAACTAAAATTATTCTTTCTGAAGAGCATTCCGAATATAAATGGCTCTCTCCTGAAGACGCACTAAAATTTGTGACTCGCCGAATCGTTGTCAGTAATATTACTCAATTTATCAATGAAAAGAAACGATTAGGATATAAAATAGAATGAATATTATTCTCACTGGTCAGAATCTAGCTTTATTTAACCAACTCTTTCTAATAGAGTGACCACTGAATGAACTATTGTATTGAGTAATTATGGTGTTTTACATGAGCATTACAATTAAAGAAATAACGGCAGAGAATTGGCTTCAAGCACTCAAATTAAAAGTGAAAGATGATCAAGAAAATTATGTTGCTTCAAATGCAGCAAGTATTGCACAATCGAAATTCCATACTTTCCTTGAATGCTATGGCATTTATAGTAAAGATTCAATGGTTGGTTTCTCAGCATTTGGTAAAAATCCCGAAGATGACACTATTTGGATTGTTAGATATATGATAGATCAAAAATCTCAAGGAAAAGGATATGGTAAAAGTGCCTTAAAAGTACTCATCAAATTTATGAAGGAAAAATATTCTTGTTCAGAGATGTTTTTGGATGTTGCGGAAGAAAATACTTTAGCAACGAACTTGTATGTCAAAGCTGGATTTAAGAAAACTGGTAAAACAAATGGACATTCCCCTATCTACAAGTTAGATCTTAGTGACTATTCAGAGAAATTTTAGATATAAAAAGAGGAGAGGATAATAGTCCTCTTTCTGTTTCGAGGATCACCTTGCGATGAGCTCCTCTCACGGTATCTATCTATGCGCTCAACCCGCTTCTCTTGGCAAGTCATTGAAGCCAATTTGAGCTTACTTCCACGATGATGGGTCGTTTCAACGCTTAATATACGTAAACCTCAACAAAGCTTCCGAAGACGCCGTGTATCATAGTTAAACCGTAATCACGTATCGTTTCTATTCCCAGAGCCAAGATTTCGCTTGACAGCTTTCACTGTATCGCTCGCCTGGAAGAAAGGACCTTCCTCAGATGCTAACGAGAGCACCCGGAAACCGTTTAATCCTCTCCAAGAGAATCTTAAAGCTACCCTTTTTTATCTCTTTCTAGTGATATGTTCGAAATCATTTAATTTTAGTAAACTATTAGCACAATTGAGTGTGATAAAGTGCCAATCGAAGTTGAAGTAAAATACCAAGTAGATGATTTGGAAGATATTGAATATCAACTAATGGAATGGAATGCAAAGCTAGTTGAAATGGTAATACAACGGGATCATTATTTTAATCATCCATCAAGAGATTTTGCAAAAACTGACGAAGCATTTCGGATTAGAGAAGAGGGTAAGGAAGTTTATCTAACCTACAAGGGTCCAAAATTCGATGAGAAATCCAAGACGAGAAAAGAGATTGAAATCAAAATCTCAAATATAGAACAAATGTCTGAAATTTTGGATTCGTTAGGATTTAGAAAAGTACTAGTTCTAAGTAAGGAAAGGAAAATTTACGTTTTAGATGATATCCAATGGTGCTTGGATTTATTTGATTCTTTAGGAAGCTATATCGAATTAGAAAAGATCGTTGATACAAAAGAAGAAGTAGATTCAACGCTTGCTGATATTTTTCTTGCTGTAGAGAAATTGGGATTAAAACCCAAAGAAAATATAACAAAGTCTTATATGGAATTGCTATTAGAAAAGAAATAAATGATAGATAATTTGTTACTCTGTTTTTGAGAGAGCTTCAACATTGACATTGAAACTTTCAATTTCTGCTAAGAGTCTTAATGTTTCTAATGCATCTTCTTCCTCTACAATAGCCATTGCATAGCCAATATGAACTAGTACATAATCATCTAATTTTGGCTTGTCTTCTAATAAAGTAGATTTAACCTGTCGTAACACGCCACCAAAATCAACTTGGATTGTGTCATCATCGACTACTTCTACGACTTTACCTGGTATTGCTAAACACATTGCTAATCATTTTGTTTGTTCTTCAAGTTAGATAAAAAAGATTGTTATTCATTTTGTAAATTTTTCATCTATCTGCTATTGTGAAAATAATGTCATTCTTCTTGCACACAAACGCGTTTGTTAATCCTTTTCTTTAGATAGTTAATCTTTTTTTTATAAATACGAATCATTTTTATCTAAGGTCGACCTTTACTAACTTTGGGGATATGATTTTGATACCCGAGAAAATAAGAAAGGATCAAATGATTTCAGTACAGAAAAGATCTTTACGAGCCAAAGCAGAAACCAAAAAGAAAAGTGCACATGAAAAGATGCAAATTGGTGATCTTAGAGGCGCAAAACAAGATCTTAGAGATGCTCGTCAGTTAATTCAAGAAGCCTTACAAGAAGTAAGGAAATTAGGCGAACGCGGAAAAAGCGAAAGAACGATACAAGACGACATCGAAGCATTGTGGCGGAGAATAACTAAGCAGGAAAATGATTCTGTTTAATAACTCTTTTTTTTATTAAATTCGTTACAACCTAAAGAAATTTAATATTGTTTAATCGACATCGAAGTATTCTTTTATCGTTGAATGATATTTATTTAATAAATATTGATAGTTGATAAAAATGTCATACTGTTTAATTACTCTAAAAAAATTTGGTGAATTCATTAGAGAAGAGATTGACAGTAAAGACTTACTTAATGCATCATTTAGAATTAAAGTAGAAGATAAGTATCTCATCATTCCAATAGATAGAGAATTGACAAGAGATGAGTTATCTGTTCTCTCTAAAATAGATTCAGCTATAAAACAATCTTTTAGAAACGATTTACAGCCATCTAAATCCCTTCCAAAATCTCATTTTGATGTTTTACAACCCTTGTTTAGTGAAAAGGAAATGGAATTTATTCCACGAAGTTTTGATACTATTGGAGATATTATTGTAATTGAAATTCCCGAAGAACTAGTAGATAAGAAAGAAATTATCGGTAATGCTTTGCTAACCGCTCACACAAGTATCAAAACTGTTTATGCAAAAGCGGGGAAAGTAGAAGGGATAAATAGAATTCGTCCTGTCGAATATCTTGTTGGAGAAAAGAAAACAAAAACCATTTACAAAGAACATGGGGTAAGGTTAGCTGTAGACATAACTCAAGCCTATTTTAGTCCTAGATTAAGTGAGGAACATTCAAGGATTGCTAATAAAACTAAAGTGAATGAAATAATTGTTGATCTGTTTTGTGGGATTGGTCCCTTTGCAATACCTATTGCCAAAAAGGTCGATTCTCAAATCCATGCGATTGACATTAACCCTGGTGCAATAGCATTGCTTCAAGAAAGTATTTCTTTAAACAAATTACTTGGAACAATTATTTCATATTGTGGTGATTGTCGAAAGGTTGTTGATGAGCAAAATCTTGAGCATATTGCAGATAGGGTCATTATGAATCTACCAGGTTATGCTATAGATTTCGTTGATGTTGCATGTAAAACTTTGAAAAAAGAAGGTGGAATAATTCACTTCTTCGAATTTGTTGGTGGAGAAAATCCTGAGAAAACTATTGTAGAAGACATTTCTCGAGAAATAGCTAAAAATGACCGAAAAATCGATTCTGTGCTTGAAGTTCGTAAAGTTAGAATGAGTGCTCCAAGGCAATGGCAAATGGTTGCAGATGTTTTGGTAATTTAATTGATTAAATAAATAAATAAACCATTAAAATAATTCACATTTTAAGAAGGCAAAGAAAATATGACTACAGTAGAAATAATCTGCTTTGGCAATGAACTGCTTATTGGAAAAACAATTAACACAAATGCAAATTGGTTAGGAAAAAGACTAGCAATGCTTGGAGCCGAATTGCTAAGAATAACTTCAATTGGTGACGTACTTGAAGACATGGCTGGAGTAGTACAAGAAGCATTACAACGAAAACCAGATGTGATTATAACAACAGGTGGTTTAGGTCCTACTTTTGATGATATAGCTCTTGCAGCCATTGCTCAAGCTCTAAATCGTGAACTAGAATTAAATGAACAAGCTGTGGAATTCATTAAAGAACGACTGGCCAAACTTAGGAAAGAAAGGGGTTTGGATTTTGAATTAACAGAAGAAAGGTTAGGGATGGCTATGGTTCCTAAAGATGCTTCTGTACTAAAAAATCGTGCTGGTTCTGCACCTGGTGTTGTTGTAAAGGAAAATGATACGTTAATTTTTTCTGTTCCTGGTGTTCCAAGTGAAATGAAGGCTATCTTCGATCATGAAATAACAAAATATTTTAACCTGGACCCTGATGTTCAATTTTATGAGAGATCAATAAAAGTAAATCATATTCCTGAAAGTGAATTAGCAAATGCCATTAGTGAAATACGTGAAAAGTTTCCAACAATCTATATCAAAACTCATCCTCATAGTTCAAAAGCAAGTGCAGAAGGAATGATTGAAGTAGAAATCCACATAACTTCTCTTTGTTCAGAAGAAGCAAGTGTAAAATTGAAAGAAGCACAAGAGGATATAGTAAAGATTATTAAAACTATGAAGGGTACCTCAGATAAAAAACCAAAAATTACTCTTCAAATTAATGATTAAATAAGTAAATAAGAAAAATCTTTGAGTAAAAAAATGGAGAAAAAAAAAATGTACACTGCATTTATGGTCGGTACTGCGGGTTCCGGTAAAAGCTTTCTAACAGCAACTTTGGTTCATTATTTACAAACAAATGAAATCAACGTTGGAACTCTTAACCTTGATCCTGGAGTATTGCGATTACCATATGCCCCAGATATTGATGTAAGAGATTCTATCGATATTAATGAAATAATGACCGAATATGAATTGGGGCCAAATGGAGGGCTAGTTGCCGCAGTAGATTTGATTACTGCTCAATCAGGGGAAATCATTCAAGAAATAAATGAAATTTCACCCGATGTTTTGCTAATTGATACCCCGGGACAAATGGAGCTCTTCGCTTTTCGTCCAACAGGTGTTCTTGCTGCGACTCAATTTGGTGGTGATAAGAATGTACTAGTATATCTTATGGATGCTAATTTATGTAAAACTCCTTATGGGTTAGTTAATTCCATGATTCTTTCTTTGAGCGTTCAAATGAGATTCTTTTTCCCTCAGTTGAATATTATTACAAAGAGTGATTTACTCACACACGAAAAGGAAGAAGAACTACAAAACTGGATAGAAGATATTTTTCTACTTGAAGATGCACTTAATAGTACTGTCAAAGGAGAAAAGAGAGAATTGGCTATCAAACTCGCTCGAACAATTGAGGATTTACAATTATTTCCAGAAACTTTTCCAATCAGTGCAAAAGAAAATTACAATATTGATACTCTGTACGGGAAATTACAATTGATTTGGCGGGGTGGCGAAGACTTCCAAGTAGAGGATAGAGTTATTCGATGAGCAACTTTGAAATCATTATTCAATAATTTTGATTTCAAAATCTCCATTAATTTCTTTTAAGCCTTTGACAACTTCACTTATGTGTCCATAACCAACTACTACAGCGATTTTCTTATGTTTCAACGAAATTTCTTTGATTTGTTTAATCATATAGTTGTTTCTATCCTCAAGAAGAATAGAAAATAATTTTGGAAAATTCTGACTAAAGATTGATAAAATTTCTCCTAACGAATCCTCATCTTTGAAAACTTCTATTACTTCATTTAGGTTGATTTCCTCGTCTTCATCTAAATTGTCTAATCCCTCAAGAAGGGATTTGCCATTGTTTTCTTTTTTCTCTTCATCGATTGGTTTTACTACAATTCGTTGATCAAAGAGAAGTTCATCTATCATCCCTTGAAATTTATCTGCTTCTTCTTTGGAAACTTCTTCTTCCATATATTTGCTAATGTCATTTATTGATTTATCAATAAGATATATCTCTGCACCAATTTCCTTGGCAACTTTATAGGCAACTAGCATTTCTTGTCCTGGTTGTTCAGTTTGAATCAATCCTGCCAATTTGCTTTCGAATAAACCGATATCTTCCAACAAACCTGAGTACTCAAAGGGTTTTGATAAATCATTTTTAGTTGAATTATCTGAAAGTTCTATTTCTCTATCACTTTCTTCAATCGTTTCGTTAGTATCTGTATCTCTGAAATTTCTGAAAATCTCTTGCTGATTTTCTTGCAACATTTCTAAACGGGTTTGATCAAGCTCTAAGCATACTGCTTCTGGTTTCTCCTTCTTTAGAAATTGCGTTACTTTCTCATGACTCTCCAAGTCAATATGAGTTATACCAATAATAGAAATTTTAACCATTGTAAAACAATCCAACGTTCTAATGCAACGAGTTTTCAGTTAAAGATGTAAGAATTCTCAGTTGACTTGCCCATTTATCAATTGCTATAGCTACATGTTTTACTGTAATTTTTTGTTCTTTACTTTTTACTTGTTCTACTAATGCCATAAAGAATAGTAAGGAAATTTGACGAGGGACAGTTGATGAAAAACTAAGTACAAATTCATCCTTACCAAATTTAGTTATAATAATCGTTGTAACCCATTTTGATATACTCCCCAATAATTCAAGACCTTCTGTAGTAAATGATATTCTATTTAAGTAACCTTCAATTAGCAATGGATTGCTATTTCCGAAAACCAAGCGTTCAAAATCTTCTAAAATAAAGAGCAATTCTTGGGAGCTAACTCGAGTTAGATCCTTTTTAGCACCATATATTTCACAGAAGCCATGAATCGCTGCGATAAATGGTCGTAATGAACAATTCAAATGCTTCTTCAATGCTTCAAATGATTCCGGTAAATTGCTTTCCCATTCAGCATAAGCAGTACTACTCAAGTGATCATGAGTTGATTGATCAAAAGTAATTCGAGGTATTTTATTCCACACTTTTTTATCATCAATAGAATATAAGTTTTGTAAAATCTTGAATTTTGTTGTGTCTAATTTGAAGATTAAATAACGAACAATATCATAACTAGTATCAATTGCTTCACTTGAAACTTTGTATTCTGGTTTTGCTTTGCTAACTGCTATTAATCTTGCCAATAGGAGAATCATTGCGCGCATTTCTACTTCTATTCTTGTTACATGCTTATGGTCCAATTTTTGCTCCTTAAGAAAAGAGACCAAACGGTTAACTTTTCCATCAAGATTGTTCTTTGATCTCATATCCCCCTTTACATTCAGGAGATTATCTAATCTACCCGTTAGATTATCACTTAAACGCAGACCAATATTAAAATAACCTTTTAGCATTATTTCTTCAACAAAGTCTCGAGAAACTAAAAAACGCAAAAATGCGAATGCTTCTTCAACATCTGCTGACTCGATGTTTTTATGGGCATTACTTTTTGCTGTAGCTGCGGAGAGAAACATAAGCACTTGTGGTAAACCAAGTTGTTTGATAGTTTCCTTTGAATATTCTTGTGAGAAAAAGCTAAGCTGTTTTTCAAGCTCTACTTTAGCCTTTTTATCATATTTTTTTGAAGCAATTTCAGCCAAATCAGTAAAAGTACCAGTAAACATTCAAGATCACTTAATGGGTTCACACGAACTTTGAACTATTCTATCAATTGTCTTATATAAGTTCATCTAATTTAATTAAAACGGTTCTTTCTTAAAATTGCTGATATTACTTACATATTTTTTGTTGAAAATTTGAATAAACAAATAATACCTAAAATTTTAAAAACAAAGTCTTCTCGATTTCTAGCAAGAAATAATCAACGTTCTGTTAGAACAGCTAAGGATGTATGGAAAATATGGCTTATCAACAACGCAACGGAAATAACGTAGAAAAAAAAGTACTCGATATAATGTTAGATCACACACGCATAGTTCACGATGGATCCAAAGCATTAGATGATCTCTTAGATTGTTGCAAAACAACTGGTCGTGATGAATTCAATAAGACCTTTAAAAAGTTGGATCAATTAGAAGCAAAAGCAAATACTTTGAAAAAGAGCGCTGTAAAAGAAATTGCTGATGCAGGTCCTTCCTTATTATTTAGACAAGATTTAACAAGAATCAGCAAAAATATTGATCAAGTTATTGATCTTGCACAAGGAGCAGCATTCTTCTTGAAACAAATTGATAGTGAGTGGATTCCTCCCGAGAACATTACTACAAATCTTCAAGAACTCTCTAAAAGAATGATAGCATCCACCAAATCATTAATTGCTCTTGTTAGGGCACTCTACCAAAGTTTAGATAGTGTCATTGACATTTCTGAAAAAATAGAAGTATTAGAAAATAAAGCTGATGCAAATTATAGAGCTATTATTATTGATCTAGCAAAACTAGAAGCACCAAAAGGAACTTCAATGATGTTGAGAGAAACAGTTGATCGTATTGAAAACTTGATTGATGCAGTTCGTGATAGTTCATCTAACATTCGTATATATGCAATGTCAAGATAATTGATATTGCCAATCTTTTTTTTTCATATTTCAATTAGTAATTTACTCAAAATTGTTTTTAGCTATGAAAAAGTATAAGATTGACAAGAATAATTTTCAATTGAAGAAATTTATTTAATCTAACCAAAAAACGATAGGATTTGATTTAGTAGTATGAATTCCTAAAGTTCCAAAAAACCACGAGCAATAATCAATGAGC
>DAOUWQ010000185.1 GCA_030667035.1 Candidatus Heimdallarchaeota archaeon
AATGATGATTGATATTACCGACCGTAAACTTGCTGAGGATGCAATTGTTAGGGATCGGAAAGCCTTTCAAATTATCGCTGAAGCGACAATCCATTCACAAGATGTTTCAATTCTCTGTCAAAAAATATTAGATGGATTGGTTGAAACATTTGGTTTTGATGCTGGAATTATTGAACTCTATAACCCTGATCAAAAGGTGTTAGAACCAGTTGCTCTAGCTGGTGAAAATGTAGTTAACATAAAAAATCAAAAACCAATTTCTATTGAAAATCCAAATTATATCACTACTCTTGTAGCAAGAACTGGCAAAGCGATTTTTATTGAAGATATTACGCAGGATGAAGAATTAAGTAAATATAGACCCAAATCTGATAGAAATATTAGGAAAGCAAATATTACATATCCGATATCTAGTGCAGAGAATGTACTTCTTGGTGTATTACAACTCGTTTCAGTAGAATCTCGAGAAATACCTGAAGAAGACAAATTACTATTTGAAACGATAGCTGATATGTTTACAACTGCATTAGAACACCAACGATCAACACGAGATCTTCAAGAAAGTGAAGAAAAATTCCGTACTTTTGCTGAACAATCTTTATTGGGCGTATCGATTGTAGCTTTACCTGGTGAGTTCACTTTCGTTAATGAAGAATTCGAAAGAATAACTGGATTCTCACAAGCTGAGTTGTTAACTATGACTATAAGGGATCTGACTGCTCAAACTTTTACTACTCAACAACGAGATGATTTTCAAGCTGTTATTGACAATATGTTAGAAACAAAAGATCCAATAAAAACAGAATTGTTCGTAAAGACAAAAGATGGAAAAGAAAAGTGGGTAAATGTCAATATTGCACCCATATTAAATGCAGCAGGTGAATATACAAGCTCAGGAGCTGTTATTTTAGATATAACTGAGCAAAAAAGAGCTCAAATGACTTTGGAACGAGAAAGACAAGCATTTCATATCCTAGCTGAAGCAACTGTTCAAGCAAAAGATATACCGCAGTTTTGTGAGCGAATTTTGAACGGTTTGGTTGATGTATTACAATTTGATATAGGAACTTTCAGATTATATGACGAAAATACACGAATGTTGAATCCTATCGCGGTATCTATGGTTGATAAAGAACGAATTAAAAATATAATACCTTTATCCATTGATAATGATACTTATCTTAATACATATGTTGCAAGATCGAAACAAGCTGTTTTCGCCCCCGATATCAGCAAAAATGAAACCGCAATGACTTATCAGAAACGGTTGAATAAATTTGGTGCAAAAGCAAATATCACTTGGCCAATAGTAAGCACAAAGGACGATTTAATTGGTACTGTTCAAATTATTGCACATACTGCTAAAGAATTTCCAGAAGAAGATAGAATTTTCTTTGAAACAATCATTCGGTTCTTTGCAACAGCTCTTGAAAAACGATGGAATGAAGAAGCGTTAATAGAGAGTCAAGCACAATATCGACGATTGGTTGATAACTCTCCTTTTGCCATTGTAAATACCGGTTTGGAAGGAAAAATTATCAGAGCAAATCATCAAGCTGTAACAATATTCGGTTACAGGTTAGAATCAGATTTTGTTGGTAAGAATTTCTTTGATTTATTTGTTGATGAGCATAAAGCAAAAGTAATGGATCACACTAAAACAATTATTAAATCAAGGGTAATCAGCAGCGATGAGTATAAGGTTCAGAATAAATTGAAGGAAAACCTGATTATGGATTTGAGCGCTTCTTTAGTTCTAAATGAGCAAAATGTTCCTGAAACGCTCATTTTTATTGGTCAAGACATTACAACTAAGAAAGCAGTAGAAGAAAAACAGAATCGATTTATGGATATTGTTACTAACAGCAACGAAGTAATTATTTCATCTTCTCCTGATGGTGTAATAATTAGTGTAAATCCTGCTATCAAGAGTGTTTTTGGTTACAGTGTGAATGAAATAACTGGTAAAAATATTGCCATTTTAGCTTCCCCTGATCAAAAAGCAGCTCAAAAGAAATTCCTCAAAAAAGCAATTAAGGATAACAGCGTTATTTTTGAATCCACTAGAATGCATAAGGAAGGACATTTAGTACCAGTTATTATGAATCTCTCTGTTATTAAAAATGAGAAAGGCAAAGTAGTTTCTGTAAATGCCATAATAATGGATATCTCTGATATTAAGAAAATAAACGATTAGTTCAAGGACAATAACACATTATGCGATATTCGTTTTTTGACAATTCTTTATGCGAGATAGGACAATTAAACGTGGCACTGCAGTTGATAAATTAACTTCTGCACAATTTATTATTTTGAAAATATTTTTCAAGAAAAGCTCTTGATCAATGTCTTTAGAGAAGGTCAATTTACTCGTTTTGTAAAATATCACTTGTCTCTCTCCTAAAACTTCGAGATCCTTTTTTGTAATGTGTAATTCTTCCTCATTGGACACAATTAGTAATTCCCTATCACCAATGCTGTGGAAAACTTCTTGCAATTCCGAAAAAGGAACTAAATAGGCTAATAATTGAGAGAAATATTCTCCTGTAGTTGCTCCTTCTGCTTTCGCTTTAGAAACAAATTCATCGTAAATTTTGATAGATACATTTCGTATAGTAATATCTTTCAAATCTTCTTTATTTTGCGGGTGCTGGTAATGATGCAACTTGCGAATTAGACCTATCTTTACTAATTTTGGAATATCTCCTTTAAAGACGATATCTTGAGATTTGCTAATAAGCTTAACATGCTTTACTAAAGTCAGAGCATCAACATCTGCAGCAAAGGTCAGCTTCTTTATGTTGCGGAAGAGGAACATTGTTTTTTCTCCCGCTGATGTAAGATCGTTCTTCGTGACATTTAGCTCATCCAAATCACTGATCTTCTCTGGTGGAACGCCAGATCTTGGTTTTCTACCAAATCTTCTGAAACCATGCAACTTCCAAGGCTGCCTAAGATAAACGTTAACAAGCTCACTAAAAGCATTTCCAGTAGAAACTCCTCCCGCTGTTCGATGTTCTGTAAATCTATCATATAATTCCCGATTTACGCCTCTTAAAGTAATATCCTTTTTCTCGTCTTTATTTTCATTTTCCTTGAACATTCTTTTGCCCTTCTGTAATTTAGCTTGCCTGTTTGCCACTTTCTCTATATTATATGATATGTATTCTTTGTGTGAAATTTAAATCTTTTGTATTCTTTAGCAAAAGAGTTAAATATGTGTGACTTGTATGACTAGTTAGTATTAAAAGAAGATAAATTATGGTGAGAAATAATTGGCAATGAAAACAGCTCAAACCTCTTCAATAAGAGGAGAGAATCAAAACAGAAAAACAATACTCGCAACAGAGAAATACAAGTCCGCTGCAGGTTGGTTCTGGTCGGGATTAATACGGTATCCCGGATTAATGATAACCTCGTCGATAATTATGATTATTAATTCACTAATAGCTATTTTACCAGGAATTTTACTAGGAGTTGGAATTGACATCCTTGGTTCAACTGGATTTGGAAAAGAGTTCATTTGGATTATTCTTGCCATTATAGGTGCGGCATTAACAACTTGGTTGACTTCATTTCTTAGTGCCTATCTCTGGGGAATAGCAAGCTACAGATTGGATCGAGATTTACGTCAAGAATTTTTTGATGTTGTTCAGAACCATTCTATGGCTTTTCATGATGAACATGATTCTGGTGTTCTATTATCAATGGCTATGAATGAAATAAACCAAATACGATTTGCATTTAATCCATCATTAAGACATTTGTTTAGTTCATCTCTAAGTATCATATTAACTACTTCATACTTTTTCATAAGAATAACAATCGGTAGTGAAACTATTGGGGTAGGTAAGTGGGAAATTGGACTCGGAATAACACTAGGATTTATACTATATTTTATCCTAGCATGGCAATATGCAACGAAAATAGGCCCAATACGAAGAGAGTTGGCAACCGAACTGGGAAATGTATCCTCTGCAACACAAGAAGCCTTCAGAGGAATAGAAGTCGTTCGCTCTTTTGATAACGAAGACACAGAAAACGAGAAATTTGCTGTAAAGAGCAATCGTTTAGCAGATAAAACCAAAAAAGAAGGATATCTTGCGTCTTTCTATTGGCCAGCTTTAATCATGATAATCGCTACTGCAATATCCTTTGGATTAGGTTTGTGGTGGATATCTACAGGATATATGTCCTATGGACAAATGACTTCCATGTTAATGCTTTTGTTACAACTAATAATATTAAATTTCATGATCCCAACACGTTTGTTGTCCATGCAAGCAGGGATGATAAATGCAAAGCGTATCTGGAACGTAATGACTTTTGATGATCCATTGATCGAACCAAAGGAGTCAATTGAAGCAGACTGGTCAAAGAATTTGACATTTGATGATGTTTCCTTCAAATATCCTGGAACTGATAGATTGGTATTGAAGAACATTTCTTTCAAAGTTCCACCTGGTTCACGTGTTGCGTTAATAGGTGGACCTGGCTCTGGAAAGAGTACAATACTCAAACTTTTACTACGATTATATGATCCAGATTCTGGGTCAATTTCTCTAAATGGTTATACATTGCAAGATATGCAAACTTATGATGTAAGAAAGGATGTAGTATTAGTAGAACAAGACATTTTTCTCTTCGGAGCTTCAATAAAAGATAACATCAAATTTTCTAAACCAGAAGCAACAGATGACGAAATACAATTAGCTGCTAGTAGAGCCCAAATAGCAAGTTACATTGAATCTACTCCTCAAGGATATGAAACAGTTATTGGT
>DAOUWQ010000025.1 GCA_030667035.1 Candidatus Heimdallarchaeota archaeon
CAAGTCTTAACAAAAGGTTCGGGTTTTTGGGTTTTAAAATCTGAGAAAACATAAGTTTAAGTAGTTCAAAGAATTTTATTTCTAATGGAAAACCTAAAAAAGAGGTAAAAATCCTTAAACATAATTGAAAAATTGCCGAGGTGGCCTAGCCTGGTAGGGCGATTGCCTGGAATTTTCTATTTCAAGTAATGAGCAATATACCGGTAAGCAATTGTGTGAAAGCACGCGCGAGTTCGAATCTCGTCCTCGGCACCAAAACCTTTTCTCTGTATGTATTGTTTTAGTTGAATACTTTCTGCTATCTCCATTCCTTGTTTTTTTTAATGCTAGTTTAGGTCTTTTTATACAAAAGTTGGAGTATATTATTGAGAACTATGAGTCGATAATTATGGCTGAAAGTGCTATTAATAATAATAAAGAGAACAATAACAAAGGGTTTAGAAATACTTACGGAACAAAGATTTGTGATATCATTCACTTCTATAATAAACAACGTTCAAATAGTTTACAAGTTTTTGTTGAAGATCCTTATCTTAAGAATGGTCAATGGCCTACCAGTGGGTCTATTCGTCTTGTTCTAACAAAATTTGGTGAACCAAATCAAATTAACGCAATTAAACTGACTTTTGCTGAAGCAACTGAACTTATCTTCCGATTACAAAGCGGTCTGCAATCTTCCTTTAGCAAAGAAGCTGCTCTTAGAAAATAACCCGAAACTTTTTTTCTTCTTTAGAAGGTTTTTTGGACCTTCAAATCATCTTTTTTTGCTGTTTTTTCCTTACTTTTACCCTTCTATAATAGGAAAAGTCGAATAGTTCAAATAATTATATTGTTTGCATTAATCAGAATAATTGTATGGAATTGATAATCTTGAGAAGTTCAAACAGTGGTGCAATTTGGCTAATTTTATCTGGAGCAGCAGTGGGCTTTGCTATGTCCCTCATTCTTGCTTCAATATTATATTTACAGTATTTGATCCCTATCTTCATTCTCTTAGTAATCAGTGGTTTCATCTGTGGTAGAGTTATTGGTAGAAGTGGTGGAGAATTTTCCGTAGATACGAAAAGTTATGCCCTTATTTTAGAAGGAATAATTTTTGGAATAGTTTTTGATTTGATGCGCTTCAGATATGACTGGTTAATTAATATCTTCAAGTATATCGCTCTTGGAACCTTTTTCATCCTATTCGCAATAATTTACAAACGCAATCTAGCTGAATATTCAAAAGATCATTTTGACGATGGACCATATTTTGCAATAATGCGCCCTTCAATTCTTTACATTTTAGCTGGTTGTAATTTCGCTATTGCAATAAATACTATCGTTGAAGCTTTTATGGGCTCTTCGTATTTCCTAGTATTGTTACCCTTAATGGTGCTTTTCGGAATTTTGTTGATGATTTTCACAAAAGCTGACTTCGATTTGTTGAACACGGAGTCTGGTGTTTGGAATCAGCTATTTGCAGGTATGATGCTCGGTTTTGCTTATGATTTAGCACTCTTTAGAGTAATCTTGTGGCAAGATATTGCCAAATTATTCATTGTTTGTCTAATGTTTACTGTTACTGCTTTAGTAATTCGAATGAAGAAACCAACAAAGATGGGAGTTGGTGATATTTCCCTCGAGTTAGAATCTACTAAACCCCGTAAGAAAAAATCTTCAGTTGTTGGCGAAATCTCTTTTGCTGAGAAAAAGCCTCGTAGCAAATCAAAAAAACCCACATCCAAAAAGAGGAGATAATTGCCAATGCGCCGAAACAGCTTTAAGATTTTTCTTCTCTTTACCACTTTCTTGGTACCATTGCTCTTTGCTCCTCTTACAGTTGGTTATACTCAAGCAGCACCTGGTGATGATTTTCCTAAATTCGGTTTTAGTTATATTAATGGTATAGCTGGTGCAACAGAGTTAGAGGAAGCAGGATATCAAAAAGCGGTTGATATGGGTGCTTCTATCGAACATCGGGAATATAGCTGGAGCTATCTTGCTTTTTCTATTAGTCGAGTATATGAATGGAAACAATTATTCATTAATAAATTTCCAGAAATAGAAGCTTCTATTGCCGTAGGTGTTATTAGTAATAATTTCAGTGTCCTAACTTCAGAATTCAATTTTACTAGATATACAACTATACCCACACCTGAGTCTAATCTTACTCGATTTAATGATCCTTTGGTCCTCGCCAAACTCCAAAATCTCACAGACATTATTCTTGGTACTATAGGAGGGTTCAGTTATATCAGCTTCGGAAACGAAGTAAATGGTTTCTTTGAAACCTATTTTGATTATACAACTGAGACAATGACTAATACAGTAATGCTTGATGATTATGTCAATCTTACTGAACAAATGTATACTTACGTTCAAACGAATTATCCTACTGTAAAAGTAATGATGAGTTTTCGTAATCAAATAACTTCAGATCCGATAAACATTGCTGCAATAATTGATCGCTTCAACGATTCCTGCGATATATATTCTATGGCTGGCAGAATCTTCACGAATGACTATGGTTTTCTCGAGAATCTCTCACAAGATGATTTAGTTGATCGCTTCACGAGCTTCATTGATCTTTGTGGGTCCAAGAATTTTGCAGTTACTAACATTTATACTATCTCTGATAGCAGTGCGGGTGGGTCTGAATTATACCAAGCTAATTTCATTCGAACATTGTTTCAACTTGCAGGTGACTATTCTGATAAAATGGAATTTCTCTGCTGGTATCATATTTTTGATTTGCCACGAGGGTATCTTGGAATGTTATTTAATCCATACTTAGAAGCTCAACGCTCTCTTGGTTTATTAACAGAATTTGGTGATTACAAATTATCTTATCATGCTTGGATAGAAGAAATGCGTGCTCTTAATCTAATACCAAATTATTTTGCACCTTGGAAGATTGCACTATATTCTATAACCCTAACAGCAATAGGTGGATTTTTGGTTTTCGCTTACGTAATGGAAGGTATTGACATCTATAAGAAACAACAAGAAAAAGATGCAACTCCTGATGAAATTGATTTTGAACAAAAAACAAAAGAACCTACCAAAAAGAAGAAACGCAAAACAAAGGGTACTATCATCTTTGATGCAAGTTATTCCTATGATGAAACTGAAGAATCAGAAACAGCTGAAGAGGAGAAGTAATTAATCCTCTTCCTCCAATCTTTTTTATTACTACTCAGGAAACTCGGTTACTTTCTTTCGAAATTCCTTTTCAGGGTAAATATATCCTTGTCTTGGAGGCATGCTATTATAGACTTTTTCAATGTCAATAACGCCATGCGATCCTCTGAACCCTTGGAATGTTCCTTTTACATTTCAATTATAATATAAAAAATAGCACCACCAATTTTCTGGTGCAGTTTATTAATGTCGAAAATAGATAATTAGAATTACTTTATAATCTTTTGACTAAATTACTAAGAAAAAAAGAAAAGATATTATCTTCCACCTAAACCGGGGAAGTAATATTTTTTACCTTCAGCGTAGCTGGCATCTACTCGAGCTATACCAGTATCTCGCATTGCTTCTAATGCACGCTCGCTTCTTTCTTGATTCCAACTTGTTTTCATAATTAGTTCTTCAATTGAGATCCAACCTTTTCTGGTTGATAGAGTTAAAACTTCTTCTTGATCTTCAGAAAGATTCGCTGGAATAAATTCGACTAATTTTACGCCACCTTTTAATTCTCTTACCTCTGGGATAACTTTTGCATCAGAGAGTTTACTGATTGATGTTACGACATCTTTTACGGGAATTATTTTACCAGGGCGTCCTTTGTTTACAAGGATAACTACTTCTCCTAAAGTCATTAATCCACCAGTATATTCTTGAACTTCTTTTGCTTTTTCGAGAATCTCGACACCAAGGCGTTCAAAGAAATCGCCTCCACCTATCTTATCCCAGAAAGAAGCACTCTCTTTCCATTCATAAACTCCAAGTTCATCTGGTAATCCTAATTCTTGTCTTAGTTCTACCAATTTATTGTAGGAATCTTCATTTCCTGTAATATCTTTTTTCCATTTCTTTTCAAATTTCTTAAGACGACTTTGAAGTTCTCGAATGTTTTCGAGCATAATTTCTAAATCTTTAATCATTATTTCTGCTTCTTTTCCTTTGAAAGCAGATTTTATTCTGATTTTCTTTTCTATTTCTCTTAAACCCATTTTGTTTCATTCCTTGGTATATAGCTTAGCTTTGTATAATTACTCATTATAACCTTTCTATTTATGAGTAAACTAAGTATTAATTGGTAAATAAAATTTTAAACGTTCTCTTATTAAGAAGATTAATGCAATTGTAAGTTTAGTGAGTCTTGATGTAGTAATGAACTCGACAAATAGAGCTAATATTGATGTCCGCAAAGAAGTTATTTCAATATTGAAGCAATTTGAAGATTCTCCACAAGCTTTACGACAAATTATTCGTCAATATCTTAATACACATTCATTTTCATTTCCTATTGCAGCAAGGATTCAATCTTTGTCTTTAGGTGTTATTCAATATAAGAACACGATAGATTTTATTCTTAACCGGAGCCGCTTTCATCTCTCTCTTAAAGAAATTCCTCAAATAGATTTACTTCGTCTTCGATTAGCGCTTTTTGAGGGTCGTTGGCAAAAAACTCCTATTCAACAACTTGATTCTTTTTTGAAGGAAAAAATATACATTAAGATTCTGGAAAAAGCGCTTAATTTAAATCTCGTTTCTGCAGTTAAATCGATGAAATCTGAGGAACAGAACAGTATTCTCTATTCACACCCCACTTTTCTTATTCACACACTCACTGAAAAATTAGGTGAACAGGAAACAATTTCTCTTATGAAGAAAAATAATAGTCCGTCTATTTCATATCTTCGTATAAATCAGTTAATTGCAAATCCAAATGAAATTCTCTCTTCTTTGATTGAAAAGGGAATAATTTTAGATCAAGATAAAGATCTTCCATTTCTTTATGTTATCAAAGATGGCATGAAAGCATTGATTGATACTGATGCTTTCAAAACTGGCAAGGCATTCATCCAAGATAAAGCAAGTGTATTGGCTGTCAAAACACTTGATCCACAACCTGGTGATTTCATTTGGGATGCTTGTGCAGCACCCGGAATGAAAACCCATCTAATTTGGGAATTTATGAAAGGCAAAGGAACTCTGGTTGCTAGTGATATACACTATCAACGATTGCATAGCGCACAACAACGTTTTCTGAGTTATGGTATCGATCAAGTAGAATGGATTCATACTGATGCTGCAAATTCTTCAATTTCTAATGCTAAAAAAATTCTCATCGATGCTCCTTGTACATCTACTGGAATAATTCAAAGTCACCCTTCTTATAAATGGCGTTTGAATAAGAAATGGCTCTTTTCAATTATGACTATTCAAAATAAAATTTTAGATGGAATTATCTCTAAATATTTGGATAAACCTGGGACAGAAATTCTATATTCCACTTGCTCAATTCTACCTCATGAGGGTGAAAATCAAATTGACTCTGTTTTAGATCGCTATAATGTTGAACTAATGAAAGGTCCGAATTTTGGGCGTGAAGGCTATCCTAATTTCAAATGTTCTAAAGAAGTTCGAAGGCTATTTCCGCATACGGATGATACAAATGGTTTTTTCATTGCTCATCTAAAAATTAGTGAATAAAAAATAAATGAATAAAGAAAAGATATAGATTGATCTTTTCTAAATCGGTGGTTGTTTGTAATATTTTCTCAACCATTGGTAGATTTTTTCTCGAAGTTTGTTTTCATCTCTATTTTCTAGTGGGAGAGCTTTTTTCTCTATGTAAGTATTATAGAGGTTTTTTAACACACCTCGAATTTGCCCTGATAATTGGTGTCTCTTTCCGAAAATTTTCTCGGACTCAATCAACGCTTTACTTAGTTCTTCCAGAACAAAATCAGAATCTAGGGAAATCTCAAGATAATTTAGAATTTCTCGAAAGTGCTTGTATAGATTTCTATAAGCTACTGGATTTCCGCGCATGATATTTCATTTCTCCTTATTGTTCTGATTTTAATAATATTGGAAAGGGCATACCTTTGATTTTCTAATCGCCTCGTAGTGATCTTCTGAAACTATTCAACCATCTAACAGCTTCAAATTCTAATCGCTTGATTAGCCCATCTTCAAGTACTTCATCGGGTGGTTTTGCTTCTAGCATTTCTTTCCAATTGATGATTTCTTTGACAACTTCTGAATCGGATCCAAAACCTGGATAAGATTTCAAAATATCTTCCATCTCATCAAGATTTGGTACAATAAGATCAACACGAGCCACACTTCGTAAGCGTAGTAAATCGATCAATTCAATTGCTCCAGCAACGAAATCAGCTGTTTTTGCAGGAAGATTTTTCATATGTTGGAAGGGCATTGCTACAGTTTCAACATTATCTCCTATCGGAATAGGGGCAACTCCTTCAGCAAATCGTAGTTTTTCTGCACCATAGGGGTATTTCTGAACAATTGATTCTCTATCAAGGAACCCATCAAGATTGAACCCTAATTTTTGCAATTGAAAGCGTGCTTTAAATGCATCTCTAATTAAAGATCGTAGCTGACGGCGATACATACCTGGATCGAGTATTCCATCAGCAAAACTTTGACTTAAGTTATCGATAGTTGCTATACATGAGAATAGCTCTGCTTCAAGTTCAAATTGGGATTTATTTTTTGACGAATAAGACATTTTTCTTTACCTCTTATGATTGCTCCAATTTTTTATGTGTTATATACATCTCTTTTGTATACCTTCTATAGAGTTTTGCGAAATCTACTGGACTTATCTCTCCATCTTTAAATTTCTCATCAAGTGTTGACAATAAGTCTGCCAGAGCTACACTTTGTGCTTGAAGTAATATCTTCTCACTCTGCCTCTTATCTGAAGGTAATAATACATCAAGATTTTCAATACTAGAAATCTTTTCACCTGAGCCTTTTACTACTTCTGCACGAAGCTTTCGTATTTCATCATCTTTCTTACGAATCTTTTTCTGTAGATTAGATATTGTATCATTAATATCCTCGACTTTTTTCTGGCTTGGTGAGGCTACAGTTTCCCAGGTTTGCACCGATGCTTTTTGTCTGGTAACTTTTCCAGAGGTATTTGTTGGTGGTACTTTCTCGAATAAACTCTCTAAAGCTTTTATTACCTGGTATACATGTTTATCAGGTTTCCAATCATGAGTTATTTGTAATAATACATTTCCATCTTTTTCGACATTTGGATGGACGATGCTCTTATCTTTAATAATCACGCGTGGCGGGTATAGTGGAAACTTTAAGGGAACTAGTACTTCGACGGGAATTTTGTTTTTTCCTTTTGGAGTATTTATTTCAATGCTCCCTTGCCATTTATTCAATCCTTCTCCGATTGGGGTAAAACCTTTAGCATAATTAAACATGAGCTGCATTTCTCGGGCCAATGCTAATTCATTAACTTGATTTTTTGACAAGGTATTCTTTTTCTCCTCTATAACTATCTTAGACAATCTACCATTTAAACATTAATGAATAACATATTAATTAATCTAAAGTATTTGATAGAGATTTTTCACTAAATTTTACGTCTAAAATCCTATTTAAACTATATAAATGGACTGATATTTGCTTTTCCGAAATTTGCACAATTATTATAAACAATTCTTGTGAAGTGGAGATGTTTAACAACATTTGGTCTACAAATTACGGTAAACTACCGGTATTGTTAAACTTTAATCGAAAAACGATAAAATTTAGTATTGTAATTAAAAGAGTGTTCAATATGAGTGAATTTTCATTCGGAGACCGCTTAAAGCAGAAGCTCGGTCTTTACAAACCCCCAACAGAGGAAATAGTAGAAGCGGTTGAAATTCCTACCGATCCAGAAGTTTTAGTAGCAGTAAGAAATTTGAAAAAACACTTCTTGGTAGCTGGTGGAGGATTAATTTTTAACAGAACTCCTATCTTTCTAAAGGCAGTAGATGGTATTTCGTTTAACGTTAAAAAAGGTGAAACCGTTGGTGTTGTAGGAGAATCTGGTTGTGGTAAATCGACTGCTGCTAGAGCAATTTTACAATTATTAGAACCAACTGCAGGTCACGTTTTCTTTAGAACTGAAGATGAGGAAATGGTTGATTTAGTTGCACTTGATAAGAAGGAACTAAGAGAAATGAGACGACAAATGCAAATTGTGTTTCAAGATCCCTCAGCTTCTCTCAACCCAAGAATGACTGCTTTCGATATTATCGCTGAGCCTTTAATTATTCATCACGTAGCAGACGGCGATGAATTAAAGATCAGAACAATTGAGCTTATGGAAAAAGTAGGTTTAATGATTCACCACGCGTTCAGATTCCCTCACGAATTTTCTGGAGGACAAAAACAACGTGTAGGTATTGCTCGTGCATTAGCTTTGAATCCACGTTTCGTTATTCTTGACGAACCTGTATCTGCTCTCGATGTTTCTGTAAGAGCTGCAGTACTTATGTTGTTAAGAACTTTACAGCGAGAATTCAATTTGGCTTACATTTTCATTGCACACGATTTGTCAGTAATTAGAATGATTTCTGATCAAGTGTGTGTTATGTATCTTGGTAGATTAGTGGAAGTTGGTTCTGTTAGAGATGTTTTTGAAGATATGAGGCACCCCTATACTCGTGCTCTTATTTCAGCAATTCCAATCCCTGACCCAACAGTTAAACCTGAAAGAATTTTCCTTGAAGGTGATCCTCCCTCTCCCGTTGCTCCACCCCCCGGATGTAATTTCCATCCACGGTGTCCAATTGCAACTTCTATTTGTACACAAGAGGAACCCCCAAGAATTCAGATTTCAGAAACTCACTTTGTTGAGTGTCACCACGTAACTACTAAATAAACAATGAAAAAATAGAGATGTTCTGCATCTCTTTTTAGTTTCTTTTTATTTTTCTAATAGAAATTAGCTTGGGCTTTGCATTACATTCATTATTATTTTTCTCTGCTTCTTACCATACATAGTTAACATGATTATCATTGCAATTGCACAAGATATACTAGCGAATACAAAAGTCCAAGGGTATCCCCCAAAAGTTGCTAATGTTATTACGTTTTCATTATTTTCCAACAATAAACCTTGAA
>DAOUWQ010000189.1 GCA_030667035.1 Candidatus Heimdallarchaeota archaeon
AATTTCATCTTTGACTTCTTCACGTCTTGCTTTGTTAGTTCGAATTTGTTCGTTGCACTTGTCTCTAAGTTCTTTTTCAATATCAATTTCTTCTCTCAATTTTTCAATAACAGTGAATTTTTCGTCTGAAACATTGTTCCGCATATTTCGGTTATGTCTTGCATCAGCATTGTGTTCTGCTCTTGCTTTTTTCAATTGATCTATTTTTGATGACAGTTGAGAAATATCTGCTCTAAGGGTGTCAGTATTTTTTTTCATTACATCATTACTCATACCACTTAGGTTTTTTTGCAACTCAATTGCTTCTGGATGCTCATCAAAATTTTGTTCTTCGTTGCTTTTATTTTCAGAGTTTACTTGTTGTTCTTCTTGGGTCATTTTCTTCACTTGAAAAGCTCGTTATTATAGTGGTACTATACCTTTGGAGTCAATAGAAAATTTAACTCTTCGCTCAAATTCACCTGGGATTCTTGCCTCAAAATTTCCCCAGCCGTGACTAACTAAAATGATTTCTCTATCCGCCCAATAACTCATAATGGCCTTTGCTGCAGGATTTATTCGTTCATAGTTATAGCTTAAAGAGTCATCCTCATTTTTAATTGCTTTAGGCATTGTAGCTTGATTAACTAGAATGATCGTTATGTTTCTATCTCGAGATAACTTTCTCAAAAAAGCTACTTCGAATGCTAATTTTTCATATAGTATTTTTGTATCCTTTTTAAAAAGCATTGCTTGCCGATATAGGTTGGTCATTGTGTCAATAATAATTGCACCAATATTCTGATTAGACAAATAGAATTCCAACTTTTGAATCAAATCATGTTGTTTATCAAAATCTTTTGGAAAATAGATTTTAATATTTTTGTTCACATTATCGAAATTCTCTTCAGATGCAATGTTCTTAATCTTCTCCCCAGAAACCTTTCCTTCTGTATCAATATAAATAACTTTTTTATTTTTTAAACTATAACCAATTGCTAATTGAATTGCTACTGTGGTTTTTCCTGATCCCGCTTCACCATAAATATGAACTACTTTGTTTTTCGTTATTTTAGAATCAATTTTTTCTCCTAGAATTAACTCTTCAAGTTCTGGGAAGTTTAGTAAACCACTCGTCATAGTTAACCGTCCATTCTTCTACATTGGAAAATAACCATTCCACCATAGAAATATCTTGCAAATTAGAAATAAAAACTAGTAGTTTCTTTAAATAAACTTCCGTATTATTTCTAATCGCTATTAAATTTCCAAAATTGGAGGCATATTTCTTTTATGCTCTGATTTTTTAACCATATGTTCGACTTTCTTTACAACTGAAATGTCTATTTCAAGTTCTTTGGCGATTTTCTCATGTGAATATTCTTTCTTAAACCCTAAGAGTACTTTGTCCAGAAGTTTATAGGTTATGCCTAATTCACCTTCATCAGTTTGTCCATCCCAAAGTCCTGCTGATGGAGGTTTAGAAATGATGTCTTCAGGGATATCCAAATATTTAGCAAGTGTGCAAATATGTGTTTTGTACAAGTCTCCACACGGTTCAAAATCTGCCCCACCGTCACCATATTTGGTAATATAACCAACTAAGATCTCTGTTTTATTACTTGTTCCAAGGACAAGATAGTTTAGATGATTTGCATAAGCATAGAGAAGAATCATTCTACTTCTAGCCATAACATTGCCCACAACAAGTTTGTCTTCTAATAATTCTTTATCCACACTTCCCTTGAACGCTTCGACCATTTCTGCAATTGATATCTTCTTTACCTCAATATCTAATTGCTTAGCTAGTTCACGTGCATCTTTCTCGTATTTGGGATTAAGCGCAGCATTTGGTAGAATAAAACCGAGTACTTTCTCTTTGCCTAATGCACGAACAGCGAGAGCAACAGAAACTGCTGAATCAATTCCACCACTAATGCCAACGACTACGCCTTTAGTTTTGGAATTCTCAACATATTCTTTGATGAATTGTTCTACTTTTGCTGATATTGCATCACAGTCGATATCAAATGCTGAACTATCTAAATCCATTTTGTAGCACCTTGCATATTACTTTGGTATTTTGACTTTTCTCTCTTCAGCTATTCTAATAGCTTTATCATAACCTGAATCTACATGTCTTGCTATGCCAGTTCCAGGATCAATTGTGAGAACTCTTTGAAGCCTTTTCGCTCTTTCCGGAGTGCCATCAGCAACCACAACCATACCCGCGTGTAATGATTTGCCAATACCAACTCCACCACCATGATGGAATGAAACCCAACTAGCACCATTTATACCGTTGAGTGCGAAATTGATTAGTGGCCAATCAGCAATAGCATCACTACCATCTTTCATGCCTTCAGTTTCTCTGCTTGGGGAAGCGACTGAACCACAATCAAGATGATCTCTGCCGATAACGACAGGCGCAGATACCGTTCCGTCTTTAATCAGGTCATTAATAATTAAACCAAATTTCGCTCGTTCACCATATCCTAACCAGCATATTCTTGTTGGTAACCCTAAAATAGGCACTTTTTCTCTAACACGATCAATCCATCGCGTGAGAGGTTTATCATCTGGAAAAGTGGAGAGTAATGCATCGTCAATAGCTGCTAAATCTTTAGCACTACCTGATAGGCAAGCCCATCTGAAAGGTCCTTTTCCTTCACAGAATAGTGGTCGAACATATTTTAGAACAAATCCGGGAAAAGCATATCCACCTTGCTCATTTCGAACAGATGTTAAGCCAATTTTCTTCAGATGTTGTTTAAGATCCGCTACATCTTCTCCTGTCATATCGTTTGCTGGAGGAGCTCTATTATTAACTATTTCAAGAGCGAGTTCTACTTGATTTCTAATAGCATTACCATAATCGAAAACAATAGCACCTTTTGTTTGCATATCGATCATTGCTTTAACATGTGAAGCCATTGATTTGAAGGATTCACGCACATATTCTCCTTCTCTTATTTTCACACCACTATCTAGTAATTCAGTGTAATTCTTGTCATATCCAATAGGGACGTATTTCTTTACTTCATGAGCACTTGTTTGATCTGTAACTATATCTGGAATAATACCCCTTTTTACCAATTCTGGATGAGTTTCAGCTGCATTGCCAACTAACCCAATTGAGAGTGGTTCTTTCTTCTTCTTTGCTTCCAATGCCCATTCAATTGCTTCATCAAGACTAGTGGTTAATCTATCACAGTAGTCTTCTTCTACTTTACGAGCAATTTCTGCTTCATTAACTTCGACATCAAGAATAACAGCATCATTCAATGTTGCAGCCATTGGTTGGGCACCAGACATAGCTCCCATACCACCAGTAAGAATGAATTTTCCAGCCAAAGAATCTGAATTGAAATCCATCTTTCCGGAAGCAGCGAAGCTCTCATAGGTTCCTTGAAGAATTCCTTGAGTACCGATATAAATCCAACTACCTGCGGTCATTTGACCATACATCATTAATCCCAAACGATCCAAGTCATCAAAATAATCTTGAGTAGCCCAATTGCCTACTAAATTTGAATTAGCAATAATGACTCGAGGTGCTTCAGTATGAGTTGGAGCAATATAGACTGCTTTTCCAGATTGAACACAGAGTGTTTCGTCTGGTTCGAGCTCTTTTAATGCCCTAACGATTTTATGAAACTCTTTCCAATTCCGAGCTGCTCTACCAGAGCCACCATAAACAATTAATTCTTCCCAATTTCGCGCAACCTTTGGATTGAGATTATTGTAAAGCATTCTGAGAGCCGCTTCTGCATCCCAGGTTTTACATTGAAGAATTTGATCACTTTCATCTGCTTTAAGTGATTTTTCGGGTTTCAAATCCATATACATGGGTCGATCATAAACATCGATTTCCTTCTTTAGATCCGTCAAACTAAAAAACTCCAGTTGATTTCATTCGTTACTGAACGAACTTCTATATTGTATCTTATGCCTATTTTATATTTTTTTCTATCTTTTAAAGGAAGCTTCTTAAAAGACCTCTCCCTTGAAAGATTTGTTTATCATATAGGTGAGTGATAAAATGTCTTCCAATATAAGTGATTTTAGTAAAGAAATTCCTGATTTAGTAATTTTACATGCAAATGAATTGGTCACCATGGATTCCAAACTTGGTGCTCCACGAATTGGTAAGGCAATGAGTGAATTAGCTATTATTAAGGATGGAGCAATTGCCATTAAAGATGACAAGATAATTTTCGTTGGAACTTCAGATGAATTCCAGAAGAAAATGAAAACAGGTGATCAAACAGTAATCATTAATGCTCAAGGCAAATTGGTAACTCCTGGGTTAGTGGACCCTCATGTTCATCTTATTTTTTATGGTTCTCGAGAAAATGAATTATCAATGAAACTTGCTGGCAAAACATATTTAGAAATCCTAGAATCTGGTGGCGGAATTCTGAAAACTGTTCGAGAAACTAGAAAAGCATCAATAGATGATTTAGTAAAAAATGGTGCAAATATTTTAGATACAATGCTCCAACACGGTACTACTACTGTAGAAGCAAAATCTGGTTATGGCTTATCTGTAGATGATGAAATCAAATCACTTAAAGCAATCAAGGAATTAGATAAACAACACCCCATAGATTTAGTTGCTACTTTTCTTGGAGCTCATGCTGTACCTCCTGAATATAAAGGGAGAACGGATGATTATGTTGATCTGGTTATTAATGAAATGCTTCCAGTAATAGAGAAACAAAATTTGGCTGAATTTTGTGATGTC
>DAOUWQ010000081.1 GCA_030667035.1 Candidatus Heimdallarchaeota archaeon
AGTACTATGATTATTATAAAAACCATTAACCCAATGACACTGATTAAACCATAAATTACTACATCAAGCCAAATCCCTGCAAAAACATCAATATGCCAAGTAAAAGTCAATGGAGTTATTGAAGCTCCTGCATACATAACTAAGCTCCAATTATCCGTATACGGTGCCTTTACTTGAAAGGTGCCACTCCGCCTATTATCAAATGGTATATCATCCAAAATAAATAGAGGATCATATAAATAAAGTAAACTTTCACCTGGGAATCTATCTACAGCTTGAGTTAAATTATCACTCTCAACCCAAATTGCAAAGCTAGTGGAATCAACAATAAAAACTAGAAAAGGTGAAGAAAAAACATCCGCAGGTGTTACTTCCCAATCACCACTTATTGCTTGTCCTTCCTCAACATGGACTGTTACATTGTGAAAGCTATATGGGGATAGAGTGATTTCATCATCTGTTTTGAATGCTGATTTTTCTGCTATCGCACCAAATGTTTGTTGCACATTCAATTGTGAGAACACACTTACAATTAGTATTAAAGTAGCTAGTATTTTGATATGAAACTTCAAGGAATACACTTGTACAACCACCAATGTTGCTAAATTAGTAATCAGAAAGTTAATTCAAGAATTTTTCTAGTTGTTTATTAAAGAAGAGAATGAAGCGAGGGTGAGGGGCCCTCGCAAAAAGAATGATATATTCTCTTTCTTCAAAAAACAATTGAAGAGATAGATGTCTGGAACAATTGCAAGCATTACATTACTCAAATTCCCAAGTGTATTGCAGTTCTTGTTAATGCATGAATTCTTCCATTGTCTCTTTTCTTGCTTTTTTCTGGATGGTTGTTTGTTTGTTAATTCTGGAGTAGCACATTATGCTGTTCTATTTTTCTTCTGCCTATCCGAAGATGATTCGATTCTATACTTTCTAGTTAATATATATCAACTATAAAGGTTTACATTACTTTAATTTTAAGAAAGAAAACCCTCTCTCAAGGAACTAAAAGACAAAAAAATATCATTTATTTAGTCATCTTTTTTAATAATATATCGCACAATGGAGATATAGCGCTTAAGAAATAATCTATTATCGAAGCAATTGTTAGTCTTTAAAAGAACGGTCGTACATAATCAACAAGTAAGCTGAAAGAATCGACAAGGCTGACATTCTTCGTTTGGAATATACTATATTAAATTATTATAATCGAGAGATTACTATGAGCAAAAAAACCGCCAAAAAGCCTGGCAAAGCAGCAGAAGAGGAACCTTTGATAGATGTAAATATCAAAACAACAGCTGAAATCCCTGTTCCAACTAGATTAATTGATCAAGTTCTTGGTCAAGAAAGATCCGTTAATTTAGTTAAGAAAGCTTCGATTCAGAGAAGAAACGTTCTACTTATTGGTGAACCTGGCACTGGAAAAAGTATGTTGGGTACTGCAATGGCTGAACTTCTACCACGTGAAGATTTGGAGGATATTTTATGTGTGCCAAATAGAAAGGATAGCAACACTCCAAAAGTTGTCACTGTTGGTTCTGGAGAAGGTCGACGTATAGTTGATCGTTATAATGAAAAAGCTTCAAAAGGTTCAAACCTTAGGATGATTCTCAGTTTAATCATACCTTTAGCTATCATGCTCTATGTTATCTTTGTGCCCGTATCAAACCCCGATCAAAGACCTCAACTTGTATTAATGGGTCTTTTTGTTTCATTCTTTGCATTTATCGCTATGAGTCAATTAAGGAGTAGGTCAGAGAATCTTGTGCCTAAACTTCTAGTTGATACCAGTCAGCAAACTCATGCTCCTTACAATGATGCAACCGGTGCTCATGCTGGTGCTTTATTGGGCGATGTTCGTCATGACCCCTTCCAAAGTGGTGGTTTAGGAACTCCTGCTCATGAACGTGTTGAAGCTGGTTTAATTCACAAATCCCACAAAGGAGTACTTTATTGTGATGAAATTGCAACACTCGGTATGCGAACACAACAACAACTACTAACTGCTATGCAAGAAAAAGAATTTCAGATTACTGGTCAAAGTGAATTAAGTAGTGGTGCTATGGTTCGTACTGAGGCTGTTCCTTGTGATTTTATTCTTATTGCCGCAGGAAATCTTCCTACTATGGAACATATGCATCCTGCATTACGTTCAAGAATTCGTGGGTATGGTTATGAAATTTATATGGATGAAGTGATGCCAGACACTCTTGAAAACCGAAATAAAATCGTGCGTTTTGTTGCTCAAGAAGTTTCTAAAGATGGACGTATTCCTCACTTCTCAATTGATGCTGTTGAAGAAGTCATCCGCGAATTTCGTAGAAGAGCCAATAAGAAAAATAGTCTTACTTTAATGTTTAGAGAGCTTGGCGGGTTAGTTCGTGCTTCTGGAGATATTGCTAGAGAAGATAACGATTCAGTAACTACTATGCAACATGTCAATCGGGCAAAATCACTGGCCAGTTCCTTAGAACAACAAATAGCTGAAAAATACATTGCAAGAAGACGAGATTACCAAATTATACTTAATGAAGGCGCTCTTATTGGACGAGTGAATGGCTTAGCTGTTCTTGGATCAAGAAGTGGTATAGTAACAAATGTTGAAGCAGAAGTAACTCCCGCATTAAGTAATCAAGAGGGTAAGATTATTGCTACAGGTAAATTAGGTGAAATCGCTCAAGAATCTGTATTGAATGTTAGTGCAATAATCAAGAAATATACTGGAATAGATATTTCCCAACATGATGTTCACGTCCAATTCTTACAAACATACTCAGGTGTAGAAGGCGATAGTGCAAGCGTTTCAGTTGCTACTGCTGTAGTTTCTGCACTTACTGATATACCTGTTCGTCAAGATGTTGCTATGACTGGTTCACTATCCGTTCGTGGTGAAGTTTTACCAATTGGTGGTGCGACCTTCAAAATAGAAGCAGCTATAGAAGCAGGTATAAAAACTGTTATCATCCCATTTGGCAACATAAGTGATGTTGTTCTTGCTGCTGACCAAAAAGATAAGATAAATATCATACCTGTTACACGATTCTGGGAAGTGCTTGATGTAGCATTAACTGGTGATGATCAAGGTATTGTTGATAAATTCAAAGCAAGCGTTAGTGAATACGAACGCAAGCTTGAGAAGAAATTAAAAGAAACAGTGAAGGGAAAAACATAACCTTCTAAATTCATGTTTCTATCCCAGCAATATATAATGCGGATTTCCGCATTTTCTTTTTCCTTTTAATCTATGATTTTAACCGTTTAACTAATTAACAAAGAAGTGGACTATTTTCTATAGGAATGAGCTAGATGAGCGAATATCATGAAGCGTTGTATTATACACAACAAAAGGATTCTAAAGTAAAATGTAACCTTTGTCCACATAATTGCATTATTTCTCCTGATCATAAAGGAAAGTGCAATGTGCGATTAAATGTGGATGGAAAGTTATACACACTGAATTATGGTCTATCTACTTCAGGAACTCGAGATCCAATCGAGAAAAAACCTCTCTATCATTTTCAACCAGGTACTTGTTCTTACAGTTTCGGAACTGTTGGATGTAATTTGTTCTGTCAATTCTGCCAAAATTGGCATATCGCCCGTGCTGAACCTGAAAATATCACGAAAAATTTAGATTATCTTTCTCCAGATGATGCTGTTACAGCAGCAAAGAAATCTGGTTGCCCATCAGTAGCCTATACTTACAATGAACCTATTATTTGGTATGAATGGGTCTTAGATACCGCAAAGAAAATGAAATCTAATGGTTTAAAGAATGTACTAGTAACAAACGGGTATATTCAGCAAGACCCCTTAGAAGAACTTCTGCCATATATAGATGCAGCAAATGTAGATTTGAAAGGAGATGCTAAATTTTACAAAGAATTATGCAAAGTATCTCATCATGAAGCTGTGCTGCGAACGTGCAAATTAATGATACAAAACAAAGTTCATCTCGAGATAACTAACCTAATTGTTACTTCCAAAAATGATTCTAAAGAACAGATTCAAGATTTAATCGATTTTGTAAAAACTGAATTGGGACCTGAGGTTCCTTTACATTTCTCTCGCTATTATCCTCAATATAAACTTGATTTACCGGCTACTTCAGTTGAGATATTATTAATGGCTCGAAATATGGCAATTGAATCTGGATTGAAATATGTCTATTTGGGAAATGTGCGAGATGCAGAACATAGTAATACTTACTGTAAAACTTGTGGTGAGCTCTTGATACGTAGAACCGGTTATTCTGTTCGTTTTCCAAATATCACTAAAGATAAAAAATGCAAAAAATGTTTTGATCCTAATTCGATTATTTGGCATAAATAGAATTTCACTGCTAACCTTTTATTTCATTTTTTACCTATTCTCTCCAAATTCTATTTTGTATGGTTTAAATAGGTGATTGGACTGTATACATTTACCACGATGGTGGTAACTAAACCTATTTAGCGGTGGAAATAAAAAATGTCAAACAAGTTCTGTGTATATTGTAGCCAAGAATTAGACGGAAACAACAAATTCTGTCATAAGTGTGGTGCAACGGTAGATAATCAGAAGCCTATTTCTCCTGATTATAATCAAAACGATAGTCTACATAGCAAAAGTCTAGCAACTCCTGAAACAAAGGAGAAAAAACAAAATTCAGCTAGAAATTTGAAACCATTATTACTTATCCCAATAATATTATTTTCAATTGCATTGCCTATTATAATCATATCATCCTTAGGGGCAGCGCGTACTCCACTTGGAACGTTGGATTATGAAGTAAGCTCTATGGAATATTTGGATGTAGAATTGCTGATTGATAATAGCGTTGGATTGATCGAAATAACTTATGATGACTCGATGGATACTCTCTTTGAAGCAACTGTAGAGGTTCGTGGTGGAATTAAAGCTTCTCTTGAAGATGCGAAAAACTTCCAACATGAAGTGATAAGTAATAAAACAGTAATCACCTTTGAATCCGATGATGCTCTCTTTACATTTTGGAGTTTTAAGGCAATAACTCATGATCTTTATATATCTTTGAACCCAAATGCAATAATTGATTTTGCTGTCCATTCTTCTGTAGGAAGTATAAGTTTGGATCTAGATGGAATAGATAATCTAGTAATGAATGATGTCCAATTATCCTCATCAACAGGTTCAGTGAATTTCTATTCTGGAAATGTAATTAATACCACAATGGATGATATTGATTTGTCAACTAGTACAGGACGAGTAATGTTCGATTTTGAAGATGCAATAGAAACGACTGTAAACGAAATCACTTTCAATAGTTCAACAGGTAGTATAACTGCATTATTGGGAGAAGCAATGAACATTAATTCTGCTGATATAATTATGTCAACTTCTACAGGTTCAATTGAAATAAATTTTGAGGATGTAATCTTGAATGCAGATACAAATTGGGATATTGAATCATCAACAGGATCAATTACAATAGAATTCACTCAAAACATAATCCTTCCAATAAATTTCACATCAACATTTGATGTAGAAACCGATGTAGGAAGTATTACTGTTGATGGAGAAGTTACAACTGATTTAGGTATTGAAATTTATGCTGATACTGATGTAGGTAGCATTGACCTTCCCAATGGACTCAGTTACTATGCTTCAACGGATTACCACTTGAAAAACAATCAATACTCTTTTACACTTTTGACCTCAACCGGCAGTATCTCTACAAATATTGAATACTAAATAAGGAGTAATTTCTTACTCCTTCCATATCTGAATCTGTGGAGGAGTAATAAAACTCTACTAATTGGTTAATATAACTACTTATTTTTTTAAGAGCTATGTAAAAGGTCTCTTCATTTTCAATTATTTAGAAATGAATATATTTGTAGACTCAAATCAACATAATAGTTTGAGGTAATGTAATGAAAAACACAAGAAAAAACAAATCTATACTTATTTCTGCGTTTGCATTATTCACGATACTGCTTATCGTTTTAGCATCAGGAAGTCAAATGGTAAATGCAAAAAAAATCACTGAAATCATTAGCTCAAACAATACAGAATTATCAAAGATTGATACAGACTTCTTCGAAATCAATGCTGATGGAGATCACAAGCTAACAATACTCGCATATTCTCATTATAATAGACCAATCTATCCTAACTATACTCAAGTAGATTTAGCGCTCGCATTTGAAGGCGAAGAACATGATTTATCTGAAATTGATATTCATTATTCACAAGACAAAATCAACTGGACAACAAAAACTTTCACTAATATCAGAGCTCTCTCTCCGAATTCTACTTTATTCGAAGTATCAATTGGCCCCTTCACTGAAGTTGGTATGTATTCAGTAAAAATTAATGCTACACGAGGGTCACTTGAACATGCTACTATTTTCTATACTATGCAAGTCGAAGAAATTAATGGTCTAATTTTCCTTGATTTTGATCATCAACTTGTTGAATTAGAAAATGAAACACAACTTGTCAATCTTCAAGTTAGTATTCTTGGTACAATTTTAATTAATGATTCTGTAAGAGTAATAGTTGATCAAATTGATTATAATTCATCTGTAATGAAACTCATAGATGGCTCAACAAACAGATATAATGCAACAATGGGTTCAATTATGCATTGGGAAGAATACGTTCATGTGACTTTTATTGGTAATACTATTCTAGGAAAAGAGTTCAATAGTACTAACTTTTTGTTCCATAAAGGTCCACCGAAATTTGAGGAACCATTTCTCACTTCGCTTCTCCCTGCAATTATTG
>DAOUWQ010000265.1 GCA_030667035.1 Candidatus Heimdallarchaeota archaeon
AAACCGATAAACCCATTTTGATTTCCTTTCGCTCTTTCGTAAGATATACTGCTCGCAAAACATCACCAATTTTTGCTGGAGTAATGCTGGATCCAAAAGTGCCAATAAGTACCAATCTCAAAGCTTGTAAGAATGGTATTTTATACCCATGAGGTTTTAAGATCAGTTGCCATCGAATAGTTTTGATAATAAATAACAGAAATGTGCATCCTATTGCGCCAAAAATAAGTGCAATGTTTGCTTCTACCAATGATTCCCAGATTAAATCTGGTTCGCTTCTTATTATCAGGAAGGTCATAAGACCCAAAGCAACGATAATTCCAAGAGCGAATTTCCAATATTTTTTCATCAAAAACTTCACTCGAGAGTCTTCACTGCACTCTTCGGTTAATTGCTCATTTGTTTCTTCTCTTTCAAATTGGATATTTTTTACTGTCAAATTAAACCCTTAAACACTTTTTTTTTGTCAATCTCATATCCAAATTTACCTTTCAAGGACTAAAAATCTCCGTGGAACCAAGTTCTGTCTCTATTAATTTCTCACTTGCGAGTAGCTTACCATAATTAACATCTTCCCAATACTGGGCAAAATCTACTACCGCATCAGAAATTGTTTTCCTGGGATGATAGCCTAATAATCGTTTAGCTTTCCCAATATCTGCAAAAGTATCTTTAACATCTGCTTTGTTCATTTCAGTATGTTTTAGAATGGGGTCTATACCGGTCACTTCTGCTACTATAGCAAGAACTTGATTTACCGATATTCTCGTCCCAGCGCCAACATTGAATATTTGGTGTTTTGCTTTTGGTTTTATTGCTGCCAAATAAAATGCTTGAACCATGTTCCCTACGTGGGTCCAATCTCTAGTTTGATTTCCATCGCCAAAAATAGTGATCGTTTCTCTATTCAAAACTCTTGAAACAAAAATATTTATCGCCATGTCTGGGCGTTGTCGAGCTCCTACAACAGTGAAAGGTCGTAGAATAGAAGTATCAAATTCCGGATACAGATGGTTACACACAGCAACTAATTTTTCAGTTGTTAGTTTTGAAACACCATAAAAGCTGATTGGATTTGTTGGATGATTCTCATCCATTGGCATTTGTTTTGTAGCACCAAATACAGAAGAACTACTGGTGATAACTGCTTTTTTCACACCATTCTCTCGAGACACAGAAAGAACATTTGATGTTCCTTCCACATTTATTCTTAAAGCCATTTCAGGATTCTCAGTAGAATACCTTACTCCTGGTTGTGCTGCTAAATGAATGACCGTATCAATATTGTTTTTATTAATTGCTTTTTCTAATTCCCTCTTTGAAAGAATATTTCCTTCAACAATAGTACCACCGAGTTTTTCGACATCTCGAGCATTCCTCCATTTTAAATAAGGAGAATAGTAGTCAGAGAAGCAATCAAAAATAGTCACTTTTTCTTCCATTCCGAGAAGATACTTTGCTAAATGATGCCCGATAAATCCAGCACCGCCAGTTATCAAGAAATTAGTCAATTTTTGTCAGCTCTTTAAGTGAATTCAAGCATTCACTTGGAAATTTCCTTTTTAAAGAGCTAACTGACAAAAATAGCGTTAAAAACAATAAAGAAAAAGAAAAGATAAGATGAGTTTTACGAAGCAACTTAATCTGGATCGTAAGTTTTGTCTAGAGCCTCACCAATACGACAATTCTCACCTGCATTCATTTTTGGGCAAATGACTTTTTCTGCGATAACATAGTCAATATCAATTTTGTTATCTGAGATAATTTCCTTTACTCGAAGATACGCTACATTTTTTGCTTTTTCATCAATATCAATTTTTATCTTATTAGCTTGCAGTTTTCCTTTGATAAATGATGGTCCAGATATCTTTAGTTCAAAGCTTTCACACTCAACGTCTTCATCTACTTCAATTGAACCTCGAGCAATTATTGATTTCTCTACTTTCACGTTCCTTTTTGAAGTAAATCCACCAACAGCAATCAAATTTTCTGCTTCAATTTTTCTGTCTGAGACAAGCCCACCTTCTACATCAATAAGCCCATCAACTTTTATTTCTCCACCGACTTTTACTCCACCTTTTACCTCGAGAGTAGCTGATGTTAATCCTTCGCCAATTTTGACTCCTCCATGAACAACAATTTCTCTTCCTTGAAGTTTTCCTCCTGCAGAAACTCCACCCATAATATTGACTTCGTACTCAGCTATTATATCTTCTCCAACGGAGATTCCGCCTAAAATCTCAATATCTTTTGCCCAGAGGCTGCCATCAATTTTAATTGATCCTTTCACGTTCACATCATTTGCGTTTAAACTTCCTCTACAAGTCAGTCCACCTAAGATACGTACTTGATCAAAATCTCCATCGCCAGATATTATTGTTCCTGCTAGTCCTTTTAAATCAGGTTTCTTGCTCATTCTTAACACCTATTTTTCTAACTGTCTAATTAGTTCACTTTGTTATGGTTAGCTTTTCTTGAATAAAAATTAATCGAATTATCAATCTCTTTTCCTTGGTGACATGTCCAAAAACGATTAACAATTTTTTTTTAGAACCAATTTCTTTAAAAACTTGAACAATATTCAATTAATATTTACTTAAAAGATAACTTAACATTAGGCGAAGAAACGATGTACTTCAGTAATCCAACCAATTTTGCTTTTCTTATCGGGGGAATTGCCGCAATCATCGTTAGTATTCTAATTTTCTCCAAAGATATCCGTGCTCCTTTGAATATTTTATTCGCTAGTTCTCAGTTCTTTTGGGGTATTTCTTTATTGTTCAATGCTCTCACTTTTATATTTACTTCAGAAGACCAAATTGCTGTACACTACTTTAGAGATATTTCTACAAGCAGTGGATGTGTTGGTGCGTTTCTAGTTTTTATTACTGCTTTTACAATGTACAAAGGAATGCATTATCTCAAAAAATGGTATTTTATAATTCCAATCATAATAGTGTGTATTGCTGATGTTTTTGTTGGAGCAATTTTTGACCATGTAGTATCTGACCCTGATGTCGGTGGAATAAAAACTACTCAAAAACCTTGGGTAATGATTTTTATTTATGGGATACCAGTTATTATGTTAATTTTAGCGAACATCTATTTTTTCCTTACAAAACGAGAGGTTGACGAAACAATAGTTAAAAAACGAATTACTCTTTTTGTTATTGGATTTAGTTTAGTTATTTTTGGTGTTTTAATATATGCTTTGTACGGAATTATCGAACAAGTTTTTGATTTAAGTTCCTCAACAGTGGAATTTATTCTTTGGATTATTGCTTCTTTGTCGTGGGGTTCTGCTCCAATATTAATGCTAATAGGCTTTTACATTGGAAAAGCCGGCAAAGATTCTGTAGAAGAGATAGAAATTCAATAAAAACAGCAAAATTATTTTTTAACGTGTAATTTAGAATCTAAGTTATTAACAACTTTTTTTTCTATAGGTTAATTGCAACCCTTTATAAATATTCGAAGGTAATAGTAGTATATGCATGCAAGTGTTCTTCTTGCCTTGCTAGAAAATAACCCCTAAACGGTGAAATTATTTTGAGGTCGAAAAAATTAGTATTGCTAATCTTAGTTCTTCTTACACTAACACCAATCATTGCAGTTAGTAGCAGTAACGTACCAGACTATACGTACACTGCCCCTGATGATTGGGATTCAAGTGTAGGTGTAACTCCAGGGTTAACAATCAAATATACTATCAATGAGTTAGTTACTCCCGCGATGGACAATGTTACTATTCCAGATCTTGCTGGTAACCAACTCTATGTTAAGGTTATGTCCGTAGAAAATGATATTGTCTTCTCCTCATCTGATACAGGAGCGCTCATTCGCTATGGATTGGGTATTATCTTTGCTGTTGATACTACATTCTCAATTGGAGAAGGTTTTACTGCTCTAGATATTACTTTACCAGCCGGTGCTGCAACCCCAGCAATAGTTATTGCAGGTGTTCCACATTTCAATAGTACCTATGCACCAACCACACCATTCTTCTTGAATAG
>DAOUWQ010000261.1 GCA_030667035.1 Candidatus Heimdallarchaeota archaeon
ATACCAGTATTCATTTGGTTGTAGATGAAGGGTTACCTGCATAATAAAAAAAATAGAAGCAAATAATTTGCTTTTATTTCTCTTCTTTTTCTTATCCATCTAATAACAAATGAAATTCTATTCTAGAACTGAACTAATTTTCCAAAAGTTTCTTTGATCGCATCAGTAATTTCAGAAATCAAGCTAATCTTTTTTTCATCCATTTTCTTGGAAAAAATTGATACCAATTTGCTCTATTGTAAAGGTTTTTAATTTGGAAATAAGATTCTAGCTTGGAAATATATTCGTGGGGTATCAGGTCTGTCAAATAAACGAGGCGTCTGTCTAATTAGATTTGATGATAAATATGGTCCAGGTTGTTTATATTCTGAAGGATTGGACGACCAATTTGCTGAAAAAGTATCAATGAAATCTCATCTAAGTACATTATCCCTTACTACAGGAACAGGTGTTATAGACGAAGATTTCATAGAATCTGTTATCCCATTTATTGACGAAGGTTACGTTGCCTATTCTACATTCTTTTTTGTTGAGGATGCGACTGCTAGAGGTGGAAAACGAACATTAGGAATCGTTACCTTAGTTGATCGGTCTGAACAAATGTCACTCTTCAAATCCATTCCAAACATTTCTACAACTGTCAAAGAAATTGCAAATGATTTGTTAACTCGAGGGGATCCAAAGGAATGCTTGCCCGATCAAATAAAACAGCGTTTATCAAAATTGCTCCATATGGAAGCTTTGGATAGCTCTATACGAGATCCGACCGATTCAACTGAACTGATTAAACTGCGAATTGAAAGTGATTTGAATCCTAGTTTCTCAAGCATAGAAGAACCTACCAAAATAGTAGAACAGAAAACAAATTTTGAATTTTTAATTAATAAAATACCTACGTGCTTAGATAGAATTATCCACGCGCTCTTAAAAAATGAACGAATCTTAGTTGTGGGCTCAAAGGAAGAAATTAAGCTAACAATAGCAACATTGAGAGAATTCCTTCCGCATAAAGAAACCTATAGCGATCCATGGTCTGTTCCAATAACTGATGCTGAAGCATTATTTTCTAAATCTGCAGATGATACAATAATTCATATTATGGGTATTTTGGATGATACTTTTTATGAGCTCATTGATATGGAACGGTATCCTATCTCAGAGACAGCTCTTGATTATTGTGTTGAAGATATGCTAGATTCACTCCAACAATTGCCAATTAGTAGTAAAATTGTAATTGATTATACTCAAGGAAAGATTTTCGGTGGAGTTTCAAATCAATTTTGCCTAAAATTAGTTAACTCAATAAAGAAGGTAAATAATTCTCGAGCAACTCAGCTAATTAGTGATCAAATAAATCATCTAATTGAAAGAGTGAATCAACTTTCTGATCTATTCTTATTTAGTTTACCTGACAAAGCTCAAGTAGAACAATTTTTAGATACTGCTTCAGAGGGCGAAATCTCACTTATAGTAAGTATTATTGAAGACGTTAATCCAAAATTACTATCTCGGGTTTTAAGATATTTCGCAGAAAACCATCTCTCATTAGAAGTGCTTTTTTAGAAAAGATTATGATACTAAATTTTCGATAATATTTAGCATCGATTTAATAGTAATAGGTTTGATTAAATAATCTGAAGCTCCACAAGTAATAGCTTCCTCACGAACAGTTTCATCTGCACTGACAAAGATTATTTTAACTGAACTGTTTATGGCTAAGACTTCTTTCGAAGTATTCAATCCATCTTTACCTGGCATTCTATGATCCATAATAACTATTTCCGGTTGCTCGTTGTTTGGATTGCTAAAATAATCAATAGCTTGTTGCCCATTGCTTGCAGTAAAAACCACTTGATGACCCTTCATGCTTAATATTTCTCTAAGCATTTTCTGAATAACAATCATGTCATCAACAATCATAATTTTAGCCATAATACATCGAATCATCCTTTCCATTTTAAGGTTCAATAGTTACTAATAAAATTGTGTGGAATTTATCCCCGTACACTCTGTATAACTAGTTGAATATATAACTAATGCTCAAAAATGACTAAATATCTTTAGGGAAAATCATACAAGCTATCTAGTAAACACTTCCGCATAAAAAATAATTCTAAAATAAAGAAGAAAAAAATTAAGTGTGATTATTTTTCACTTAATTTCTTTTTAGTGTATTCGATTAAACCACCAGTAGTGAATATATTCAATGCTTCACCATCTAACGGGGGAAATGAAAACGATTTATCAGCAATAGATACTTTCCCATTGGTTAAATCAACTGTGAGTTCCTCGTTTTTAAGGCTCTCTTGATTTTCAAAGATATAATTAACTACTTCTGGGCACTGCACTAAAGGAAAGGCAACATTGATTGCATTCCGATAATAAATTCTTGCAAAAGATATTCCAACAACAGCTGAAACTCCAGCAAATTTCAAACACTTTACCGCTTGCTCTCGAGAGGAACCTGAACCGAAATTCTGTCCAGCAACTATAATATCTCCTTTTTTCACCTCTTTAGCAAAATTGGGCAAATAATCTTCCAATGCATGTTCTGCCATTTGCTCAGGGGTGAGTGGGTCATAGGTATATTTTCCGGGGAATATTTGATCGGTATTTAGATTCTTATCTGTGAAAATCCACATTTTACCTTTGAATTTCATTAGAAAACCTCCTTAGGGGGCTCAACAATCTTACCTTCGATTACTGAGGCTGCAACGGTCGCTGGGCTACCTAAATAGATGCCAGTTTCGTCTTTGCATCCCATTCGTCCTTTGAAGTTACGATTAGCAGAAGATATTGCTGTTTCTCCAGGAGCCAAACATCCACCGTATGCGCCTAAACAAGGTCCACAACTCGGAACTGCTAATTCTCCTCCTGCTTCTACAAGGGTTTGGATAACTCCTGTACTCATTCCTTCAAGTAAAACAGCTTGAGATGCGGGATAAACTAGTAATCGTACTCCATACTTGATTTTCTTACCTTTGAGAACTTTTGCTGCAGCAGTGAGATCATCAATTCTACCATTAGTACAAGTGCCTAAAAGCCCGACATCAATCTCTATTTCGGGTATTTCCGAGATAGGCGAAACATTGTCAACGTTGTGTGGTTTAGAAACAACTGGAACGATTTCGTTAAGATCAAAGTCTTTTTCTTGATAATACGTTGCATCAGCATCAGGTTGAATTTTCTTATAGGGTTCGCTTACTCTGCCTTGGAGATAAGCATCAGTGACTTCATCAGCTGGAAAAATACCTGCGTTCCCATCCATTTCAGCTACCATATTGCTTATGGTTAGTCTTTCACTGATAGAAAATGCTTGTGCACCTTTTCCATGGAATTCAACAGATTTATAGCTTGCACCATCGGAATGCATTTCACCGATAATCGATAAAATAACATCTTTTGCAAAAACATTCTTGGATAATTTACCATCCAAGCTAATTTTTATTGATTCTGGTATTCGAAGCCAAGTTTTACCAATTGCCCAAATACTTGCTGCCTCTGTCCTTCCGATGGGAATTCCTGCTGCACCCAGTGCTCCATGGGAGGTAGTATGAGAATCTGAACCAAAAATAACCACTCCTGGAATGACATGCCCTTCCTGTGGCAACACTTGATGACAGATACCGATTCCACAATCGTAAAAATGTTTGATCCCTTGTTCATTGACAAATTCTCTGATAATTTTATGATTGAGAGCTTTCTTCTCATCAGGCGGTGGACCGGCATGATCCAAAGCAATGAAAATTTTATCAGGATTCCAAACTTTTTTCGCCCCAATTGCTTTGAAATTCTTAGCAATTGCTGCAGAATTATCATGAGTTAAAATCCTGTGTGGTTCAACAAATACTATGGAGCCTTCTTCTGGTTCTTTTACTCCTGTTACATTGGAAATGATTTTTTGAAATATGGTTTGCCCCAAGATGACACATCCAAATTATTATTGTTCGAATGCATAATTGCTGGTAATTTGTTGATAAATTTATTGCAAGCTTTCCATTTTTTTCTTTTCATTTTAGGTTATAAACAACCC
>DAOUWQ010000101.1 GCA_030667035.1 Candidatus Heimdallarchaeota archaeon
AATCCAATACCCGAAGCAGCTCCAGTTATAACAGCAATTTCCCCATCCAAAGAGATTAAATCTACAATCCTTTGTGTTATTTTTGCCAAGGTTTTATTACATCCAATTTTACAGTTTGATAGTTTCTACTCTTATTTCTACAAGGGAGAATATGATCCTGCTGTTTCTCCTGTATATTACTCAATAACAAGTATCATTGCTAATCAGGAAATTATTTTCAAATTATCTAACATACGTTATTTATCACCACGATTAAAAATATTTGTGAAAAATATTGTTTTTACTTTTGTCAGCAAAAATAGTTGCAAGAAATAATTGGGATCTGTCCCCCAAGTTGAGGGACAAAGTCCAAAAGAATTTCTTCTTTGTACAGCTCAAATGTCCATTCTGTTTGCCGAGGAAGATTGCTTCTCCGGGGGGCGGAAAAAAAGTCAACCTACAACAAGTAATGAACTGTCCCTTTTGCAGAGGGTTTCTCTTATAAAATTAACCACATTACCTTTTTTCAGTTAAGTATTAAGCATTATTTAATAAAATAAATAAATAAAAGACACTTTCCAAAAGGGAGAATACTCTTAAAAATAAAACTAAAGAAATTTGTAGTATCAATAAACATTATTTGTTAGTAATAGACTGTAAATTATAGGTGATAGTAACATGTCAGAGGAACAAGATTATCTAGATGAATATATGAAAATCGTAGAGGGGACACCTGAACCGGTTGTAAAAGGTGTACTACTATTCTTCTTAAGCAAATTCGGAGAAAAACAGGTCGACGAGATGACATCGGAAATTTCACAACAAGAAGTAATTACACTTGAAAGCACAGCTGAGCTGCTTAAAACTAAGTATGCTGTTGATGCTGAAACAATTCGACAGATCCTACAATTGATGCAAAGAAAGTTCAAAGAAGCTATCTCTGCTAAAGAAAGTACAAGTGAAAAATTAGCTTTCATTCGTTCAATTAAGAAGAAACATTAATCGATTTTTTTTCTATGTTTAGAAAAAGGGATACATCAAAAAAACTGAGTATTCTCTTTACTCTTCTTTCAGAACAAAAATAACAACAAAATAAAAAATAAGTATTGGGATGTTTTTCCCAATTCAACTTTATTTAACCATTTCTTATTCTTTCAATTCTGTTTCGGGGAACAGGTTGTTTTCTTTCAATTCTTTTCTTAGAGAAAACTCTGACCAAAAGATGTATTTGTAGGATCGTATTGGTATTTCTTCAGCATTTAATCCATTATCTACCAGAAAGAGTGTTTTCCATCCTTCTATATCTTCAGGATTCTTAAAGCTGAGTTCATATTTTTCCAATGCGAAATGTTTCACTACACTCCAAATAATTAGCCGTGCTGCAAAATCAGGATCTTTGTGTCTTGTAATCTCTATTAATGTTTGATGACAATCTTTTCGTGAAGCAAACCCTAAAATATGTTTCTTTGTTAGAGAGAGAATTTCTAGGAATTCACTATTTCTTATTATCTCTGGTTCGTCTTTTAGTCTGTTAAATTGATTCATAGTATTCAAGAAGAAGGTCTTCAAATTACTTTGAGTGGTATTTGTTTTTTTAGCTAAAAGTTTCCAACCGATGAGCTCATTTTCTGCCTGGAAGATTTCAAAAAGCTTCATCATTCTCTTGTAACCAAATCGTAGATTTATCTCGTGCAAAAGCTCTTCCGTTATTGCTCTGCCATTTTTTCTACAAATAGATCTGAACACTGCCAAAACATAAGCTCTTCTTTTTCTTGGAGTAATTCTGTTTGCTCCTTCTTTCTCGGCATTTTTCTCTACTTTTGGCATCATCCTTAAGCAATAGTCTTCAACTTCTAATACCAAAGCAGATGGGAAGAAATCTCTCAGTAAATCAAAATCCTTGCTTAATGCAGTAGTAGATTTGTCTTTCTTTCTAATGTTTTCTAACACACAGTAGAGGCTTCTACCACTTCTTTCTTTCTTTAGGATTTTTTGCAGGTGATCTTTTGAAATGTAGCTTCCAAGTTGAATTTTACTTTTGTAAGGCCTTACGGTCTTGTCCACTCTATCAAAACTTACTAATTCTGCCTTTATTTCTTGATCATAACTATTGTAAATATTTGAGGGATGGTTAATTACATCTCTTTTGGAAAAATCTATCCAAACTGATAGTTTACCTTGAGGATAAGTATCTTGTGAATAGTTGATTTTGTTTTTGGACATTTTTTTAACACCTTTTTTTTCTGTTCTCATCCACACACTCTAATTCGTATTTCTTCTCAAGTATACTATTCTCATGCAATAATCTAAAAGCTATCCAAGATTGAAAAAAGGGGTCTTTTGTCGTGTTCTTTTTGAATTTCAAGTCTTCTCCCAAGATGGATACTTTGTAAGAAAAGATAAACGATGTTTTTTTAAAAAATTAACTTTGTCTTCATGCAAAAAAACATTGCATTTTTTATAGGGAAACTTCTCTATGACTAAAAAAGAGGTTTTATCATTATTACTAATGTAAAAATACTATTTAAATATACAATTTACGTAAACTAAACATATAGTTGAGGTAAACAAGTTATGATTCTTCGAGAAAATCTAACACAAAAGTACTTTCGGTTGATCTATCTACCAATCCATTTTCTAATCGAAATTGCTCTTACAGTTCTTTTTCTTGTAATGCCATTTTTTATTCTTGCAAAATCTTTACCAACTGCCGGATATGCAACTGCTTTTGGGATTATTTTAGCAAGCGTATCAATCATTCTTGCTGTAGGTATTTTTTATCTGTTCATATGTGGTTTTAATTTTAAGAAAGAACAAGCCCAATTTCTCTACAATGAAAAAAGTCAAAGAATAATTATAATAGGAATAATTTTTCTGTTATTAGCTCGAATTGGGGTTCTTGCCATTTCATTCTTGTATCAAGTTCCCTTTGCTTCTGAACATGGAGATCGTACTGTTGCTACATTGGTTTTAATTGGCGTTAGCACTCTAGCTCCCTTTATGTTACATTTCCTGTCAAATTTTGAAGTGTCCCCTTCGAAAATTTTCTCCTTGTCAAAAGAAGCTCCTCCAACCATAAAAATTGCTACCATCTGGTTAGTATTTTTAATTGGTACAATGCAAGTATTTTCCGAAGAAATAGTGATCTTGATTATAAGCCTCATAATATTGATTACTTCTTATTTCTTTTTCATTCTTAATAGATTGGCCGTGTCCTTGACAGCTATTTCTCTCTTCATTCATTCCGCATACAGTTTTCTCTTTACAGGGATTGTTTTCGCCAATTTGGAACAACTCAGAGCTGATTTCAATTCAGACGGATATGACTACAGTAGACTTGATGTGACACTCGTTAATGTATTCTTCTTTCTTCTTCCTGGTATTATTTCGTTGATTATTGCTGGTAATTTCTATAGAAAATCAGTTACAGGTTGGGTTAGATCGTTATATCCTGACGATGAAATGGAAATAGAATATTACTACGTTACAAATGAAGAAGACGAAGATGATGATGAGAATAATTGATTAAGGGCATCTTCGTATATTATAAATAGCAAACTTCTAAAAGTTTAGTTGTTATTTTTTCTTGAAGTGATAATATGACTGATTATTTAATTGTATTAAACAAAGACGAAGATACTGTTTCTTTTATTGATGAACCCACAGGTAAAATTGTTAAAACTGTTTCAGTAGGAAAAAATCCTCACGAAGTTTCTGTTACTCCGAACGGTCAGAAAGCGTACATTTCCTGTGCAGGAGAGAATACTGTTGAAGTATTTGATATGAAAAAACTAGAGCTAATAACTATCATAAAGCATCCTGAATTCCGTTTTCCACATGAATCAGCGGTTCTCCCAGATGGTACTAAAGTTGTTTTGGCTAGCACATATGCAAATAAAGTTTTCATTATTGATGTTGCAACGGATGCAGTCGAAAAAATCATCGAGGGTAGAAGAATGACTCATATGGTCTCTCTGCACCCAGATGGGTCAAAAGCCTACATTAGCAATATCGGTGATAATTCAATATCAGTATTAGATATTGCTTCTATGAAATTGTTAACACACATTCCTGTTGGTCGCAGTCCAGAGGGGATCAACATTAGCCCTGATGGCAAATGGCTTTATTGTGCGAATCAAGATGATGATCAAGTCTATGTTATTGATACAAGCAATAATGCATTGTTTGCTCGAATATCAACAGCAAAAGTACCTATTCGCGTAACTTTCAGTCGAGATGGAACTTTAGCTTTTATTCCCAATCGAGAAGGCAATTGTGTTTCGGTAGTCAAAGTAGAAACTCATCGGGAAATTAAGCGTATTCCCGTTGGCATTTGGGCAGGTGGTACAGGAGTCAATGCTAAGGGCGATAGAGTGTACGTTGCAAATAACAAAACAAATGATCTCTCTGTCATTGATGTTAAAACACTCAAAGTTGTGGAAACAATTGATGTTGGTCTTCATCCCGATGGTATGGCATTTTGCCGTGTACTCGACTGAATCGGGTGAACTCATTTCTTTTTTACTACCACAATATTTAATTCATTTGAATAATTATTCGATTTAGTAATCGGTGTGTTGTAATGGACTATTTAATTGAAGTTAACAATGAGCTCTGTATCGGTTGCGAAGCTTGTATTGATGTTTGTCCTCGAGATTGTTTTGTTCTAAACTCAGAGGGAAAATCTGTGATGGGTTCCCATCTTTGTCATTCCTGCGGTCATTGTATTTCCGTTTGTCCTGAAAAGGCACTCAGCCATCGGGACTTTGGCGAAGACGAGTATCCATTGATTAGCAATGTTCTAAATTCTAAAACCGTTGATGGCGAGCAATTATACTATTTACTTAAATCTATTAGAAGCACTCGAAAATATAAAAGCAAACCAATTTCAAAGGAAATATTAAAGCAGTTAGTAGATGTAAGTCGATTTTCTCCAACTGGTCATCATATTCAAAATGTTGAAATGGTTGTTGTTGATAATCCGGAAATGATTCAACAGCTAAAAGATGAGGTTACAGAAGCTATCAAAGGAGTTCTGAAAAAATTAGACAATCCTTTCTATCGCTTTCTGGGGATTCTAATAGGGAAAGGAGAAACTATTCGAAAAGCTCAGGGTTCTCGAGCCAGATTGGAACGGATGCTTGCTGGGTTTGAGGTAGGGACAGATTATCTCTTTCATGGTGCCCCTGTTATCGCTGTTTTTCATGCAAAGACGAAAAGTCTTATTCCTCTCGATAATTGTACTATTGCTTCTACCTATGTTCGAATTGTCGGGGAAGGTCATGGTTTAGGCTCCTGTTATATTGGCTATTTAGTATATTCCTCAAAATATAATCCTAGAATTCGTGAAATACTAAATATTCCAAAAGAAAATACTGTTTTTCGTGTATTGATTCTGGGTTATCCCAAGCACAAATTTAGGACATTCGTTGCTAGAAACCCCGCAAAAGTTCAATGGAAATAAAACCCTTGGTGAGACAAAAAATGACTGATTTAAACTCTTTCCTCAAAAATAATAAGAAATCTATTCATGAATTGCTAAATCATATGTGGCACACTATCGAACGAATTTCCTATCAATTTGAGGAAATTTTACCTGATGTTGATATTGATAATTCTCATGGGAATTACATTAAAATTGACAAAGGCTGGTCCGAAGCTATCTATGCTAATCCAAGTATTATTTTCCCTTTTGGAGAATTTGGTTATTCATTGGATGGTTTATTTTGTGTTTTTTCAATTAATCCCAAAACAATCACTGAAGAGATCTTAGGTAAGATTGTTGCAATCTCCCAAGAGAATACTGCAATTACCTTCGAGATTTACGGCGGTGATGATTGCTTCCAAACATTCTTTCATTCCAATGAAGAAAGTGATTTTAATACGATCATTCCTGCTTTTCAGAGTACTCCTGAGGAAACGATCCAACTAGAACTAACAATCGAAGCTGTTGCAGAAGAAGCAATAAAAGAAGCACTCATTGATACTACATTAAAAATTTATCATCTTATGAAAGAAGAGAAATGTTTAGTAGAGCTACCCAATTATTC